>NZ_JBWKCC010000022.1:0-144679 GCF_056436655.1 Streptomyces sp. NPDC043427
TGACGGTCTGCACGGCCACGGCCCTGGGATACGTGCTGGCTCCGCCTGCCCGAGACCCGGTGCCGCTGCTGGTCGGCGGAACGGCACTGCTGAGCCTGTGGGCTCGCCAGAGGTTCCTGCCGAGCGGGAACACCGGACACGACGACTGAGTCCTCGTGCGGCTGCCCTACCGGGCAGGGCTCTTGATCGTTTACTGGGCCGGCATCCACGGTCGGCCCAACTCCGGTTCGCTGAGGTTCTCGCGCGAACCTAGCGTCTTCCACGAGAGCCGGACGTCAGCTGGACGATCGGCTGACCGCCCAGGGCCTCGGTCAGGAGGAGCGCGATGAGCGGGCTCCCGAAGAGGCGTGGCGAACAAGAACCTGCCCCGACGCACGAAGAGATTCAGGCCAGGATCGGAAAGCGCCTCGACGACGTCGCCAAGATCCTGGCCGGTGCCCTCGTCGCCGTCGCCGGCGTCATGACCCTGCTCGGCCTCAGCAGCGATGTCGTGTTCGTCGCCCTCAACAACGACTCCTGGCCCATCTATGTGGCCTCCATCTGCGCCATCCTCGCCATCGTCTGCAGCATTGTGGCTCTGCTCGTGCACCCCACACGGCGGGGCAACCTGTGGGAGACCGTGGTGCTCATTGTCGGGGTGATCTTCTACATGGTGGCTCTGGGCGTGGCGGTGATCGGCGCCGCCAAGGCTGCTGGGGGAAACGGGCGGCCGACCATCACCGACATCAAAATCGACGGTCCCCGGTCTGCTCTGAGATTGAGTTTCGACGTCCATGCCGACGGCGTCGAGACGGGGGCCAGCATCGAAGTGTATGTAAACGCTGTACGGGCCGACTTGTCCCAGCCTGTCGATGACTCGGTCGACGGTTACTCAAGTGAGCTCAGACCCAACGACAAAGGCGTGGTCGAGCAGCGGGTCAGCATGCCGATGTCCCTTCCACCGCAGGCCGCGGGCATCAGCATCGAGGCCCTCAACGCGGGCGACGGGACCCACGACGAGTGTGGCTCGCTCACACAGCGCGGGCCAGCGTGCGCGAGGTTCCGGGTTCCCTGATCACTGTTTCCGGGACGGTGATCGCGCGCTCTCCGCCGATCGGTATGGGCTATTTGCAGCAGTACGAACTTTCGCTTCCCTTATGAACCGTTTAGCGTCACCGGAGAGAGCCACCGCGGGGGTCCGTCCCCGCGCACCGTCCCGGAAGCGAGGTGTAGAGCGCGTGCACCGGACGCGACGCCTGCGGGCGCTTGCCGTACTGCCGCTGCTTGCGTCGATGCTCGCCGCGTGCGGCAGCGACGAGGGCGGCGGACGGCCCACCCTCAACTGGTACAACTTCCCGGACGACTCCGGCGCGCTCCAGAAGGCGGCCGACCGGTGCAGCAAGGCGTCCGGCGGCCGGTACCGGATCAGCTACAACAAGCTCCCGCGCGCCGCCGACGGCCAGCGTCAGCAGATGGTCCGCAGGCTCGCCGCCGAGGACGACTCGCTCGACATCCTGGGCCTGGACGTCACCTGGGCGGCGGAGTTCGCCGAGGCGCGCTGGATCCGCGAGTGGACCGGGGCGGTGAAGCAGCGGGCCATCCAGGGCACCCTGCGGGTACCGCTGCAGACCTCGACCTGGAAGGGCAGGCTGTACGCCGTCCCCTACAACACCAACACCCAACTGCTCTGGTACCGCAAGGACCTGGTCCCCACCCCGCCCAAGACCTGGGCCGAGATGATCACCATGGCCCGCGCCCTCGCCCGGCAGGGCAAGCCGCACTTCGTGGAGATCCAGGGCGCCCAGTACGAGGGCCTCACCGTCTGGTTCAACACGCTGATCAACAGCGCGGGCGGCTCCATCCTCAACCGGAGCGCGACCGAGCCCTCCCTCGGCCCGCCGGCCGTGCGGGCCGCCGGCGTCATGCGGGACCTGGCGAGATCCTCGGCCGCGGACCCCTCCCTGTCCAACCAGATGGAGGACCAGAACCGCCTCGCCATGGAGTCGGGGACGGCGGCGTTCGAACTCAACTACCCGTTCGTCTATCCGTCCATGAAGGCGAACAACCCCGACCTGTTCAAGAACTTCGGCTGGGCCCTCTACCCCCGGGTCGACGCGAACCGCCCGGCCCGCCCCACGATCGGCGGCATCGACCTGGCCGTGAGCGCCTACTCCCGCCACCCCGACCTGGCCTTCGAGGCCGCCCTGTGCCTGCGCAACCGGGAGAACCAGCTCACCGCCGCGCTCGAGGGCGGACTGCCGCCCACCCTGCGCGGCCTGTACGACGAGCCGGAGTTCATGAAGGCGTACCCGTTCTCCCGGGAGGTGCTGGCCTCCTTGCAGGCGGCGAGCGTACGGCCGATCACTCCGGCCTACCAGAACATCTCGATCGCGATCTCCCACACGCTGTCCCCGCCGTCGGCGATCAATCCGGTGAGCTCGATCGAGACCATCGGGGACCAGATCGACGATGCCCTGCGATCCGAGGGTGTGATCCCGTGAGCATGCAAGCCGAACCGGCCGGAGCCCCGCAGCCCCCGGAGGCGGAGCCCTCGAAGCAGGACCGGGCGGCGGTCTCGGCAGGCGCCCGGCAGGAGCGACGGCTCGGCTGGCTGCTGTGCGCACCCGCCGTCGTCGTCATGCTCGCCGTGACCGCCTACCCCATCGGGTACGCCATCTACCTGTCCCTCCAGCGGTACGACCTGCGCTTTCCCGGGCAGGCGAAGTGGGTGGGCCTGAGCAACTACGGGGCCGTGCTGACCTCCCCGTTCTGGTGGGACGCGTTCTGGGTGACGCTGTTCATCACCGGCGTGTCCGTGGCCATCGAACTGGCCCTCGGCATGGGACTCGCGCTGGTCATGCACCGCACGATCTTCACGCGCGGTGTCGTGCGTACGTCGGTCCTCATCCCGTACGGCATCGTCACCGTGGTCGCCGCCTTCTCCTGGCAGTACGCCTGGACCCCGGACCTCGGCTACCTCGCCGGGCTGCTGCCCGAGGGAGATGCCCCGCTGACCGAGCAGTGGCCCGCCCTGTGGCTGATCGTCCTCGCAGAGGTGTGGAAGACGACGCCGTTCATGGCCCTGCTGCTGCTCGCGGGCCTCGCCCTGGTCCCCGAGGAGACTCTGAAGGCGGCCATGGTGGACGGCGCCACACCCTGGCAGCGGTTCACCAAGGTCATGGTGCCGCTGATGAAGCCGGCCATCCTGGTCGCGCTGCTCTTCCGCACCCTCGACGCGTTCCGGATCTTCGACAACATCTACGTCCTGACCGCGGGCGCCCAGGACACCGGCTCCGTGTCGATCCTCGGGTACGACAACCTGTTCACCGCGCTGAACCTCGGCATCGGGTCGGCGATCTCGGTCCTGATCTTCATCTGTGTCGGGATCATCGCCTTCACGTTCGTCAAGCTGTTCGGCGCCGCCGCACCGGGCGCGGAGGTGAAGCGCTGATGGCCGCCGTAGGAAAGACGCACGCCGCCCGATGGGCCGTCGTGAACATCGTGGTGGTGCTGTACGCCCTGTTCCCGGTGTGGTGGATCGCCGCGCTGTCGTTCAAGGACCCCAGCACCCTCACGGACGGCGACTACATCCCGAGGGACTGGACCTGGGAGAACTACTCGGGCATCTTCGCGACATCCGAGTTCACCAGGGCGCTGATCAACTCGATCGGCATCGCCCTGATCGCCACGGTCATCGCGGTGGCGCTGGGCACCATGGCCGCCTACGCAGTGGCCAGGCTGCGCTTCCCCGGCAAGCGGGTGCTCATCGGCATGTCGCTGCTGATCGCCATGTTCCCGCCGATCTCCCTGGTGTCGCCGCTGTTCAACATCGAGCGGATCATCGGGATCTTCGACACCTGGATCGGGCTGATCATCCCGTACATGACCTTCTCGCTGCCGCTGGCGATCTACACCCTGTCGGCGTTCTTCCGGGAGATCCCCTGGGACCTGGAGAAGGCCGCCAAGGTGGACGGGGCCACACCCGCGCAGGCGTTCCGGATGGTCATCGTGCCGCTCGCCGCGCCGGGCGTGTTCACCACGGCCATCCTCGTGTTCATCTTCTGCTGGAACGACTTCCTGTTCGCGATCTCGCTGACGTCCACGGAGTCCGCGCGGACGGTACCGGCCGCGATCGCGTTCTTCACCGGCAGTTCGCAGTTCCAGCAGCCGACCGGGTCGATCGCCGCCGCCGCCGTGGTGATCACCATCCCGATCATCTTGTTCGTTCTGTTCTTCCAGCGGCGGATCGTCGCCGGACTGACCTCCGGGGCCGTCAAGGGATGACCCGCAAGGCATGAGGCAAGGAGGCACCACCCATGGCCGAGATCGTCCTTGAGGGAGTCACCAAGCGTTTCCCCGACGGATCCCTCGCCGTCAAGGACGTGGACCTCGACATCGCCGACGGTGAGTTCGTGATCCTCGTCGGACCGTCGGGATGCGGCAAGTCCACCACCCTGAACATGATCGCCGGGCTCGAGGACATCACCGACGGCACGCTGCGCATCGGGGAGCGGGTCGTCAACGACCTCGCGCCCAAAGAGCGCGACGTCGCCATGGTGTTCCAGAGCTACGCCCTGTACCCGCACATGAGCGTCCGGGAGAACATGGGGTTCCCGCTGCGCCTGGCCAGGGTGGACAAGGACACCATCAACACCAAGGTCGAGGAGGCCGCGCGCGTTCTCGACCTGAGCGAGCACCTGGACCGCAAACCCGCCAACCTCTCGGGCGGGCAGCGCCAGCGCGTGGCCATGGGACGGGCGATCGTCCGTGACCCGAAGGCGTTCCTGATGGACGAACCGCTGTCCAACCTGGACGCCAAACTCCGCGTACAGATGCGCACCCAGATCTCCCGGCTGCAACGGCGCCTGGGCACCACCACGGTGTACGTCACCCACGACCAGACCGAGGCGATGACCCTGGGCGACCGTGTCGTGGTCATGCGGCAGGGGCTGGTCCAGCAGATCGGCACGCCCGCGCAGCTGTACGACCTCCCGCGCAACCTCTTCGTCGCGGGCTTCATCGGCTCCCCGGCGATGAACTTCCTGAACGCGACCCTGGAGCACGGAGCCCTGCGCTCACCGTTGGGCGAGATGCCCCTCGACAACCGCATGCGGCAGGAGCTGGAGCGGCAGAACGCACCCCGCGAGGTCATCATCGGACTGCGTCCGGAGGCCTTCGAGGACGCGGCCCTGTCCCGCGAGCGGGCAGGCGGCGGACCCGTCTTCACCGCCACCGTGGACGTGCTGGAGTCGCTGGGCTCCGACGTGTACGTCTACTTCTCCGCGGAGGGCGGCCCCGTGAAGACCGCCGAACTGGAGGAACTCGCCACCGACTCGGGCGCGCGGGACACCGGCGCCGGAGAGGGGGGCGGCCAGCAGATCGTGGCCCGCCTGGACGCCGCGACCCGCGCCCGCGAGGGCCACCAGGTGCAGCTGCAGGTCGACATGGCCAAGGCGCACGTCTTCGACCCGAGGACCGGCGTGAACCTCACGCACCCGGAGACCGCCGGCTGACCTCTTACCGGCTGATCCCGCCCCGGCCGACGCGCCGCGCCGATGCGCTCAGCGCGCTCGGCCGGGCCGGGGGGCCTCGTCCAGCGCCGGGGCGATGACCGCGAAGGCCCGGTCGGTCAGGACGACGGGATCCTCGGCGCCCTCGCTGGCGCTCCACCGGTGCAGGACCGTGTCGAACGCGGTGAGCGCCATCCCGGCGGCCAGCCGCGGATAGAGGTCGGTGTCGGAATCGAGCCCGAGCCGGTCGGCCAGTTCCGTCGACAGGTCGTCCCGCCACTGCGCCTGCCGCTCCAGGAAACGGGCGTGCAGGGCGGGCGTGCGCAGGATCAGCCGGACCACCCGCAGCGCCCTCTCGGCGTGGTCGGAGTGGTCGGCGCAGGCGGCGACGGGGACCTGGACGGTGTGCCGCAGCGCCACGGACGGGGGTTCCGCGGCGGGGCGCGCCGCCAGCTCGGCGCACATGTCGGCGCCCATCCCCGCCAGGAACTGGACGACCACGTCCTCCTTCGACGCGAAGTACCGGAAGAACGTCCGCTTGGACACCCCGGCCGCGGCCACGATCTCGTCGACGGTGACCCCGTCGAACCCCTTCAGCGCGAGCAGTTGCAGGGCAGCCTCGGTCAACTCGTCCGAGACGAGCTGGCGTTTGCGCTGGGCGAGGGTGGTGCCGGGTCGGGGGTTCACCGTTCCATCGTAGCGCGGTGTCAACGGAGGCACCAAGTGCCATCTTGACACTTTGTGTCATCAAGGGCACGGTGTGGCGCATGACCGAACGACAGCGGTGGACCGCCGAGCACATTCCGGACCAGAGTGAGCGCGTGTTCGTCGTCACCGGGGCCAACAGCGGCCTCGGCCTGGCGACCACGCGTGCACTCGCCCGCAGGGGCGGGCACGTGATCCTCGCGGTGCGCGACGAGGACAAGGGGCGGCGGGCGGCCGCGCGGATCACCGCCGGGCAGCCGGACGCCCACCTCGACGTACGCCGGATCGACCTGGCCGACCTGGACTCGGTCCGCGCCTTCGCCGACGGACTGCGTGCCGACCACGCGCGCCTGGACGTCCTCGTCAACAACGCCGGAGTGATGGCACCGCCGCGCACGCTCAGCGCGCAGGGCCACGAGGTGCAGTTCGCCGCCAACCACCTCGGGCACTTCGCCCTCACCGGCCTGCTCCTGGACCTGCTGGCCGCCGGACGCGATCCCCGGGTGGTCACGGTGAGCTCGATCAACCACCGGCAGGGGCGCCTGAACTTCGACGACCTGACCGCAGAGCGCCGCTACTCACCGATGGGCTTCTACAACCAGTCGAAGCTGGCCAACGCCGTCTTCGGCCGGGAGCTGGACCGCCGGCTCACCGAGGCCGGCAGCCCGGTGCGCAGCCTGCTCGCGCACCCCGGCTACAGCGCCACGAACCTCCAGTTCGACGGGCCGGTCGCCCTGTGGAGCGTGCTCTTCGGCCGCATCGGCGGCCCGCTGCTCGCGCAGTCCCCGGACCGGGGCGCGCTGCCGCAGCTCTACGCGGCCACCGCCTTGGACGTGGCGGGCGGCGACTTCATCGGGCCGGACGGCCTGGGTGAGCTGCGCGGTGCGCCGACGCGGGTGCGGCTGTCCCCGGCAGCCGAGGACGCCGACACCGGTCGCCGCCTGTGGGAGGTGTCGGAGAACCTGACGGGGGTGCGGTTCGTGTTTCCGACACCCGTGTGAGACGCGGGTCAGCGGCGCGCCCGGGACCGCGCCTTACGCGGCGGGCGGACGAACTGGAGCTCCAGGGTGATCGGGGGCTCGGCGAGGCCGGGGCCGCCGGCGTCGGCCCAGGCGATCAGGTCGTCCGTGCAGTCGTCGCCCATCGCGAAGCCGACCCAGACGGCACGGCCGCCGGCCAGCCGTCCGGCGGTGGAGGGCTGCACGACGACGACGTTGGCCTGGTCGCACGGGCCCAGACAGTCCGTCGTACGGACGGCGAACCGCCCGCCGGAGGCGGCCGCGCCGGCGCGCAGCCGGTCCAGCTGCCAGGCGTGGTCGGAGTCGGGGTACTTGCGGGGGTCGCCGCAGCAGCAGCCGCGGCACACCACGAGGGTGCACGGCCGCTGCCCGGCCCGTATCACCGGCACAGGTCAGGACGCCAGGCCGACGTGGGCCAGCGCCTGCCGCAGCAGGAAGCCGTGACCGCCCGGCATCTCGCTCTGCACACCCGGCGACAGGGCCTCCTGCGGGCTGAACCAGACCAGGTCGAGGGCGTCCTGCCGGGGCCGGCAGTCACCGGTCACCGGCACGATGTAGGCGAGGGACACCGCGTGCTGACGCGGGTCGTGGTACGGCGAGACGCCCTGCGTCGGGAAGTACTCCGCGACCGTGAAGGGCTGGAGGGAGGTCGGGACGCGGGGGAGGGCCACGGGACCGAGGTCCTTCTCCAGGTGGCGCAGGAGGGCGTCCCGGACGCGCTCGTGGTGCATCACCCGGCCGGAGACCAGGGTCCGGCTGACATTGCCGTCCTGTCCGATGCGCAGCAACAGTCCGATGCTGGTGACTTCGCCGCTGTCGTCGACGCGCACGGGCACCGCCTCGACGTAGAGGATGGGCATACGGGCGCGCGCCGATTCGAGCTCGTCGGACGTCAGCCAACCGGGCGTGGTTTCGGTCATGTCAGACATTGCTTGATCATACTTTCAGTCGTCTGCGGGCCAACGGTAGACCTGACGGGCGTTGTCCGCTCCCGCCCAGCGGGCGATGCGCAGCGCGTCGGGCAGACTCAGTTCGTCGTCGTCCACCCGGTCCTGGAGCAGATCGCCCAGTCCCCTGCGGAAGGCCAGCGCGCCGAGCCAGTGGAACTCGGAGACACCGTAGGCGTCGGAGCTGTACAGCAGTTTGCGGAACGGTGTGATCTCCAACGCCTCCTCCACCACCGCCCGGGCCCGGGCCGGCCCGACGTAGTGGAGGGTGAGACCGACGTCGAGGTACACCTGCTCGAACACCGCGGCCAGGTAGGCGGCCTGGCGCTGGTAGGGCCAGCAGTGCAGGAGCAGCACCGGGATCGTGCCCGCGGTCAGGTGCAGCCAGTCGGTGAGGTGGGTGGGGTCGGTCCGGTGCAGCCGGATGTCGTTGTCGCCGAAGCCGGTGTGGAGCTGGAGGGGCAGGCCCAGGTCGACGGCTGTCCACAGCAGATGCCGGACGAGCACCGGGTCGTCGAGGCGGCCGCCCCGGGCCAGCCATCGCCGGGCGGCCTGCGTGACGTCGGCCGGTGCGGGGCGGGCCGGGTCCAGCTCGAAGCCCGTGCGGTACGCGGCCACGGACTTCACCCCCACCACACCCGGCCGCGCCACGGCGTCCCGGGCGGCCCGCGTGAACGTCTCGGCGTACGCGTCCGGTTCGACGCCGACGGCCGCCACAGCCTCGGCGACGCTCTCCAGCCGGACGACTTCGTACGTCTCGTACGGTGGAGGCGTGTGACGGGGGAGCTCCGTGGGGCCGAAGCCCGTGTCGACGCAGAACACCTCCACCCCCGCGGCGGCCAGGAAGCGCCGGTTGACCTCCCGCCAGCCCAGTTCGGCCCGCCGGGCCAGGTACGCCTCGGCGGGGGCGTGGCGGGGCAGGTCGAGCAGGGGTGCGCAATGGCGGCGTACGGCCACGCCCACTGGGCTGTCGAACGGCGAGATGCCGCTGCCGGGCCACCTCTCACCCTCGGTGATCAGGGACTCGAAGCCGGCCCGGTCCAGGTCTTCGGTGGCCACGCCGTGGCAGTGGTGGTCGACCAGCGGCAGCGCGTCGAGGGTGTCGTGGACCGCCCCCATGTCAGTACTTCCAGCGGTACGCCGCCGCCACCCGCTCGTCGTCCAGGCCGTGCACCGCGGCGATCTCCCCTTCGCGTACGGCGACGACGGCGTCGGCGAGGACCGGTCCCAGCGCGCCGCGCAGCAGAGCGTCCGCGCGGAACTGCTCGACGGACTCCGCCAGCGAGGTGGGCAGCCGGCGCACTCCCCGGGCGGCCGCCTCCTCGGCGGCGAGCCCGGCCGGATCGCCGGAGACCTCCTCGGGCAGAGACACGCCCGACGCCAGGCCGTCCAGGCCCGCGGCGATCAGGCAGCCGAGGGCGAGATACGGGTTGGCGGCCAGGTCCACGGGCTTCACCTCCAGGTTCGCCTGCTGGTCGCGCAGCCCCGCCGTGCCGGTGACGACCCGGATCGCGGTCTCGCGCGTCTCCAGGCCCCAGCAGGCGAACACCCCGGCCCACTGGGAGGGCTTGAGGCGCAGATGGCTGGCCGGGCTCGGTGCGGTCACCGCGGTCAGGGCCGGGAGGCGGGCGAGCACGCCGGCCGCGAAGGACTCGGCGTCGGCCGTCATGCCGTGGCGGCCCCCGCCACCGGAGTGCAGGTTCCGCCCGTCGCGCCAGGCGGAGAGATGGACGTGGCCGCCGTTGCCGACGCCCCGCGCGAGGACGGCGGGGGAGAAGGAGACCCTCAGCCCGTGGCGCCGCGCCACCGCCCGGACGGTCTGCCGCACCAGCACACTGCGGTCGGCCGCCGCCACCGGATCGAGCGCCCCCACCGACACCTCGAACTGCCCCGCCGCGTACTCGGGATGGATCTGGTCGACGTCCACGCCCTGCGCGACGAGGGCGGCCAGCAGCTCGGCCAGGTAGTCGCTCAGCTCCACCTGCCGGGTGGCACCGTACGCAGGACCGGACGTTGCGGGCACGAACTCCGTGTCGGGGGCCGAGTCCAGCCCCACCGCCCACTCGATCTCGATGCCCGCGCGGAAGGTGAGCCCGTGCTCGCGGGTCGCGTCCGCGACGATCCGGCGCAGGAAGGTGCGGGAGCACCCCGGGTGACGGTCGCCGTCCTGCGTGATCCGGTCGACGGGCGCCCAGGCCCAGCCGGGCTGTCCGGCCAGCACCACCAGCTGGTCGAGGTCGGGGTAGAGACGCAGGTCGCCGTCCGGGGAGCCGAGCACATCGGTGGTGACGATGTGGTCGTTGGCCAGGAACGTGTCGAACACCGGGGACATGCCGACACCCCAGGCCACCGCCGAGGCCAGCTTGGCGGTCGGGACCGTCTTCACCCGCCCGATCCCCGCGGTGTCGACGTACGCCAGCACGATCCCGTGCACGCCCTGCCCGGCGAGGCTCTCACCGAGCGAGGTGGCTCGGTCGACGTCACCAGGGCGTCCGCCGGGGACGGGATCGGCAAGGGTGGTCATACGTCCTCCACAATCGACGTCCGCCGGTTCGGCATGTCCGTCCGGCTCGGCATGTCGTCCGTCAGGGTTTCACGGCCACCGCGCCGAACTGCGGTACCACGGCCGGAGAGCCGGGCTCCGCCCGCCACCGCGAACACGACACGAGCCCGGGTTCGAGCAGCTCCAGTCCCTCGAAGAACGCGGCGACGTCCGCGCCGCTGCGGGCGGTGATCGGCGGAGTGGCGTTCTCGTTCCAGAACTCCATCGCCGGGATCTGGCCCTCGCCGCCCAGATCGGGCTCGAAAGTGGGGTGGGTGAGGACCAGGAAGCTGCCGGAGGGGACCGCGGCCATGACCCGCCGTACGATCTCCCGCGCCTTTTCCGTGTCCAGCACGAAATTGAGAATGCCGAGGAACATGACCGCGACGGGTCGGCTCAGGTCGAGGGTGCCCGCGGCGCGTTCGAGGATGGCGTCCGGGTCGTGCACGTCCGCGTCGACGTAGTCGGTGACGCCCTCGGACGTCCCGGTCAGCAGGGTGCGGGCGTGCGCCAGCACGATCGGGTCGTTGTCGACGTACACGATCCGCGACTCAGGCGCGATCCGCTGCGCGATCTCATGCGTGTTGTCCCCGGTCGGCAGCCCCGTCCCGATGTCCAGGAACTGCCGCACCCCGTGTTCCTCCGTCAGAAACCGCACCGCCCGGCCCAGGAACCACCGGTCGGCGCGAGCGATGTCCCGGATCAACGGGAACATCCCGGCCACGTGCGCACCGACCTGCCGGTCGACCTCGTAGTTGTCCTCGCCGCCGATCCAGTAGTTCCAGACCCGCGCGTTGTGCGCCACACCGGTGTTGAGCCGCGCCTTGTCGGTCACGATCGGTCTCCTCCAGGTCCGGGCCGACGTAGTCGTCATTGTGCCGTCAGATGATCAGCATGTCCCGGGTTAGGGTGACAATCGGCCCGCCCCCCTACAGAAAGCAGGACATGCCCTACTCGCCCTCGCCCCTCGCCACGCCCGATTCCACCGCCCCCGCCTCCGCCGACATCCGGCTGGTCGTCACCGACATGGACGGCACGTTGTTGGACGACGACAAGCGGGCCCCGGAGGCGCTGCGGGAGGTGTTGGGGTGGCTGCGGGAGCGGGGCGTGTTGTTCAGCCCGGCCAGTGGGCGGCAGTACGCCACGCTGGCGCGGGAGTTCGCGGATGTGGCCGAGGGCATGGTGTTCATCGCGGAGAACGGCACGTACGTGGTGCGCGACGGGGTGGAGCTGAGCTCCGATCCGCTGGCACCCGGGGTCGCCGCCCGAGTCGCGGCGTCCGTACGGCAGTTGGTGGCGGACGGCGTCGACGTCGGGGCCGTCGTGTGCGGGAAGCGGTCCGCGTACGTGGAGCGGACCGACGAGGCGTTCCTGGCCGAGGTGCGCAGGTACTACGTCGAGCACCGGATCGTCGAGGACGTCGCCGCCGTCGACGACGAGGTCATCAAGGTGGCCCTGTTCGACTTCGGGTCGGCGGAGCGGACCACCGCGCCCGCTCTGACGGACTTCGCCGCGACCCACAAGGTGGTCGTCTCCGGCGAGCACTGGGTCGACGTGATGAACCGCACCGCCAACAAGGGCGCCGCCCTGCGCCGGCTCCAGCGGGAGCTCGGCATCACGCCCGCGCAGACCCTGGTGTTCGGCGACTACCTCAACGACCTGGAGATGCTGGACGCCGCCGAGTGGTCTTTCGCCATGGCCAACGCCCATCCTGACGTCGTCCGCCGGGCCCGCCACATCGCCCCCTCCAACAACGACAACGGCGTCCTGCGTACCGTCGCACGCCTTCTCGACCTGCCGGTGAAGGGCCTTTGATCCGTCCGACCCGTCGCCTCACGGACGGGGCTGCGCGTGCCCGTGCTGCCAGGCCCAGGCCGCGATCTCGACGCGGTTGCGGGCGGCCAGCTTGATCTGAACGCTGGACAGGTGCGTCTTCACCGTGGAGAGGGAGACGTACAGTTCGGCGGCGATCTCCGCGTTGGTACGGCCGAGCGCGACCAGGCGGACCACGTCGAGCTCACGGTCGGTGAGAGCTTCGGTGAGCCGTGCCGGGCGGGGTGCCGCGGCGGCCGCCTGTGGTGCCGTGAGGTGCTTGAGCAGGCGGACGGTGATCGACGGGGAGACCAGGGAGTCTCCGGCCGCCGCGGCCCGGACCGCCTCCGCGAGCAGCGCCGGGCCGGCGTCCTTGAGCAGGAACCCGCAGGCGCCGCCGCGCAGCGCGCCGTAGACGTACTCGTCGAGGTCGAAGGTGGTCACCACGACCACCCGCATCGGGTCGGCCACCTCGGGCCCGGCCAGCAGCCGGGTCGCCTCCAGGCCGTCCAGCTTCGGCATCCGGATGTCCAGCAGGCACACGTCCGGCCGCACCCGGCGGGCCAGCGCCACCGCTTCCTCGCCGTCGACGGCCTCGGCGATCACGGTGATGTCGGGCTGCGCGTCCAGGAAGAAGCGGAAGCCGGTGCGGACCATGTCCTGGTCGTCGGCGATGAGGACACGGATGGGAGCGGCGCCGGAAGCGGGGGTGGGCGTGGGCGCTGGGGTGGTCATGGCTCGATCATGCCTCAGGATCGAGTGGTGGGGAGGACGGGGCATCGAAGGAGCGGCCCCGTGGGGGCCGCTCCTTCTGGTCGTGTCCCTGCCGCCTCTCGGTCGTGCGGTCCGGTGGGCGGCCCCGTCCGCAGGTCGTGTCGGTGCTGTGGTCAGTCCGCCGATTGCGCCGGGTCCGCGGTCACCCTGCGCAGCAGGGGCCTGCTCGCGCTGATCGCCGCGAACATGGCCAGGGCGCCGAGGAGTACGCAGGCGAGCAGGTGCAGGGTGCCGGTGGTGTCGATCGTGGAGCCCAGCGCCTTGTTGAGCTTGAAGGAGCCGTAGACGCCCATGGCGGTGGTTCCGCCGGCCAGCACGACGAGGGGGAGCACCGTCTCGCGGAGCCTGGCCCGGTCCAGCTCCTTCAGCGGGGTGCCGGCCAGCCGCAGCAGGCCGTAGACGCGGCGCCGGTCGAGGACGTTCGCCGCCGCGGTCAGACCGGCCGAGGCGGTCGCCACGAGGAAGCTCAGGGCCAGTGTGGCGGTGCTGACCTCGGCGATGCGGCCGATGACCGTGCGGTCGACCGCGGTCGCGTAGTCCTGGGTGTACGGCGCGCCGATCGCGGAGACGGACGTGAGGGCGGTGACGGCGGTGTCGATCTGTTCCGGACCGCCGGAGACACGGGCGACCACGCCCGGGCTGCCGCCCAGCAGACCGTCGTAGTCGTCCTCGCGCCCGACGGTGACGGTCGCGGTGACGCCCGCCCGGTCCAGCAGCGTACGGGCCTCGGTGGCGGCGTGCCGGGCGCCGGCCGCGTCGGCGGTCACCACGGCGACCTGGTCCCGGTACTGCGAGCCTTCGGTACCCAGCTGGCTGACGGAGAAGAAGCCGGCCGCGAACCCGGCGAGCACCAGCCCGCTGACGGTACGCCAGGCCCCGCGCGGGTCGTCGCTGAGCCTGCGGGCCGCCAGCAGGGTCGCCGGGCGGCGCGCGAAGAGGCCCACGATCCGGCCCAGCCGGTCCACGACCCACGGACCGAACAGCCAGAACGCCCCGTAGAACAGCAGCAGGAGGGCGAGCGCCTGACGGCTCGACAGTTCGCCGGCGCTGAACTGGAAGACGCACAGGAGGGCCACCACGAAGAGCACCATCCGGATCATCCGGGTGCGGCGCGGGTTCGCCTGCTGGGCGACCCCCAGCGGCGAGGACGCCACCTGGCGCAGCATCGACACCGCGCTGACGGTGATGAGCGCGGTGACCGCCGCGACCACGGCCGCGAACCAGGGCAGACCCACCCACAACTGGTGGGTGTACCAGCTGCCCACGCCGTACGGCACCTGCGCCAGCAGCGGCAGCAGCGCCACGTAGGCGAGCGCGCCCGCGAGGGCGCCGGTCGCGCCGACGGCCGTGGCCTCGGCGGCGGTCATGGCGATGATCTGCCGCGGGGTCGCCCCGGCCAACCGGAGCGCGGCGAGTCGCTGCTCGCGGCGGGCCGCGCCGAGCCGCCCGGCCGCCGAGGACAGCACGACCACGGGCATCGCGAGGAGCACGACCCCCACCAGCGCCGTCACCTGGTCCGTGGCCGTGAACATGCTCGCCTTCGTCCCGGAGAACCCGGAGATCTCGGCCCGCGCGGCCTGCCCCATGGCGAACCAGTTGCCGGCGTCCTCCACCGCCTTCGACATCGGCGGGTCGGTCGGCGCCCGGCCCACCACGGCCACCAGCTCGTCCGGTGAGGCGAGTCCGGCGGCGCCGATCGTGCCGTACGACGTGCCCTTGGCGGATGGGGGGAAGCGGTCGGCCAGTTGGCCCGGGGGCAGCTCATGGACCAGCTCGGCGAGGGCGGGGGAGAGGTACAGCTCGCCCTTCTTCGGGAAGGCGTCGAGGCCGGGCGGTGCGGGGGTCTGCGCGCGGCCGGGCAACTGGGCCAGCGAGACGACGGTGACGGGTTCGTGGCGGACGTAGGTCGTGGCGAGCGCCTGGACGGCGGTGCCGTGCTTCGCGGGCTCGGGGGTGCGCCAGGCGGTGCGGTCGGCGCGGGCACCCGAGCCGAGGCTCGCGGCGATCAACACCAGCATCACGAACGCGCCGACAGCGGCGGCCCCGGCCGCGAGCAGCTGACTCTGCAGGCCGCGACGGCCGGAGGACCGGGCGAGGTGCCAGGTCAGGGGCAGGACGGGGGAACGCATGGGGTCTCCGGGGCTCTGGGTGCGGGGCCGGGGCGGGCGGCGAAACGCGGGGTGGGTTTGGCGTGAGCGCGGGCCGGCGGCGGTGTGCCGGGTGTGCGGGCCGGGGCGGGCGAGCCGCTCTGTTCGGCTGGGGCGGGCGGTGGTGTGTGGTGTGGGTTCGGCTGGGTCAGGCGGTGAGGTGTGGTGTCGTGTGGGAGGGCCGGGTCAGGCAGTGAGTGGGGTGTGGGAGGGCTGGGGCGGGCGGTGGTGTGGGTTGGGCCGGTCTGGACGGCGGTGTGTGGTGTGGGCTGGGCAGCGGTGAGTCGGGTGTGGGTGGGCTGGCGCGGGCCGCGGTGTGTGGTGTGGGTTGGGCCGGTCCGGACGGCGACTTGCGGGTCGGGGCAGGCGGTGATGTGCCCCCGTGGGCGTGGCCGCGGCACGCGATGTCGTGTCAGGTCGGCGGGGCCCGGGCGCGCGGCGGCCCGTCGGGTGTGCGGGGCCAGGGCACGCGGACGACGTGTCGGCGCGGGTGCCGACCGAGCGCTCAGCTGACCGTGTACTGCGTGTGGCCGCTGATCCGGCCGTCGCGGACTTGGAGGATGCGGTCGCAGTGGGCGGCGACGTCGGCGTCGTGGGTGACCATGACCAGGGCGGCGCCCTGCGCGCGGGTGACGGAGGTCAGCAGCCGGACGACCTCCTCGCTGGTGGCCTGGTCCAGCGCGCCGGTGGGCTCGTCGGCGAAGACCACGTCCGGCTCCACGGCCAGGGCACGGGCGATCGCCACCCGCTGGGCCTGGCCGCCGGAGAGCTGACCGGGGCGGCGCCCCTCCAGGCCGTCGAGGCCCAGCGGCGCGAACCAGCGGCGGGCCCGCTCGACGGCTGTCCTGCGCGGGGTGCCCTCCAGCATCAGCGGCAGGGCGACGTTCTCCTCAGCGGGCAACTCGGGCAGCAGCTGACCGAACTGGAAGACGAACCCGAACCGCTTGCGGCGCAGCGCGCTGAGCCGGTTCTCGCCCAGCGCGTCGATGCGCTCGCCGCGCAGCAGGACCTGCCCGCCCTCGGGCCGGACGATTCCGGCCAGGGCGTGCAGCAGGGTGGACTTGCCGGACCCCGAAGGACCCATGATCGCCAACGAGTCGCGCTCGCCGACCTCGACGTCCACCCCGGCCAGCGCGGTGGTGGAGCCGTACTTTTTGACGAGGCCGTGACCGGCCAGGACGGTGCTCATGATCTGCCGTGACTCCTTCTTCAGTGCGCCAGTGCGCCCAGTGCGCTCAGCGCTCTCAGCGGTCGAACTTCCACGTGACGGAGGAGTCCGTCGCCCTGGTCACGGCCACGCGGATGTCGATGGTCTTCCCGTCGCTCGTCCTGCCGGTGCACGTGAGGGTGGCGCCCGCCACCGCCTTCAGCCCGGTCGGGCAGGCCACGTCCTGGACCTTCCGCCCGACCCAGGGCAGCGGGTGGTACTTGCCCTGCGTACGGCTCGCGACGATGTCGGGGGCCAGCGCCTCGTGTCCGCCGACCAGCACCGTGCTGTGTTCGTCCAGCTCGGTGGTCGACTCGGTGTCGGCGATGAGATGGGTGACGAGCGTGCCGAGGGCGACCACCACGGTGGCACCCCCGACCACCCCCACGACGAACCTGCTGGGCTGCATCACGTGCTCCCGAAAGGCTGATGGGCAAAAGGGCTGGGAAGTGGCTCCACCCTCGCCCGCGCGGCGCCGCGCGCGCCTCGGCCATACGGCCAGGGTTCACGGACCGGCCCCTCGACCGTTCGGCCGATCCGGCCGCCCGGGGGCTCGCATACGGTGACCGGCATGAGATCCGTTGCCGGCCGGGGCTGCGCCCGGGGAGTCGCCGTGGGCGCCCTGCTCGGTGCCTCCGTCTACGACGTGGCCATCGCCGGCGCCAACTCCCAGGCGCTGTGGCCGCCCGTCCTGGTGCTGCTCGCCGGCCTCGCCGCCGTGCTCTGGCCCGCCCCGCGACGGCCGCGATGGCTCACCCCGCAGCTGCGCACCGCCGTGCCCGCTCTGCTGTCCGTGGCGTACACGGCGGTGGCGCTCCTCACCGACCGGCCGACGTTGTTCGGGCCGGCCGAGGTGGTCGTCCTGCTGTGCCTGCTGTTCATCGCCGTACGGCACTGCCCGCAGCCCTGGGCCGTGGTGTGCGGTGTCCTGGACGGCGCGGCTCTCCTCGCCCTGTCGGTGCGCTACTTCCAGTCGGTCCGGGCCGGCGAGGCACAGGGCGGGATGGTCGTGGGTCTCGCGCTCATCGGCCTGGTCGGCGGGCTCGCCGGCTATCTGCGCTCCCTGGACTACCGTCGCGAGGTGGCGGTCGGTGAGACGCGCCGGGAGGAGCGCCTGGCCATCGCCGCGGACCTGCACGACTTCGTCGCCCACCATGTCACCGGCATCCTCGTGCAGACCCAGATGGCCCGCATGATGGCGACCACACAGCCGCAGGACCTGGACCCGGTCCTGGCCGGCATCGAACGGGCCGCCACGGAGGCGCTGGCCTCCATGCGCCGTACGGTCGGCGTGCTGCGGGACACCGGCCCGGACGCCGCCGACCGCCGCCCGGTCGGCGATCTGGCGGGCATCGCCGAACTGACCGAGGGCTTCGCGACCCCGGGCCAGCGCGTCACCCTCCACCGCGACCCCGCCGTCTCCGACCACCTCCCGCACGAGGTGCAGGCGGCGGCCTTCCGGGTGGTCCAGGAGGCGTTGACGAACGTACGGCGGCACGCGGCCGACGCCGGCGAGGTCGCCGTTTGGCTGCGGCGCGACGGGGACCGGCTGGAGGCGGCGGTGACCGACGACGGCCGCGGCGGCACCCAGCTCCCCGACGCCGCCCACGGCGGCGGCTTCGGCCTCGTCGGCCTGAAGGAACGGGTGACCGCGATCGGCGGCGAACTGCACGCGGGGCCGCGGACCGGACACGGGTGGGAGGTACGGGCGGTGTTTCCGGTGGGGAAGCACGAGAGCTGAGGGACGTGGTCTGCCCGTGCGAACGGGATCGGCCGGGGATGGGCATTCCCGGCAGCCGGGCGGGCACGCGCTGAACGAAGCGGCGTACCGTGCGGCCGTGTCGAGCAGAGGGACCCCAGCGTGGTCGAGGAGAGGGAAGCAGCATGAGTGAACCGGCCGTCGTCGCCCGTCTCACCCAGGACCTGGCCGCCGGGCTGAAGACCGGCGACCTGGAGGACTTCTACCGCGACCTGCACCGCCACCCCGAGCTCTCCTTCCAGGAACACCGCACCGCGGCCAGGCTCGCCGGACGGCTGCGCGCGGCCGGGTACGAGGTGACGGAGGGCGTGGCCGGTACCGGGGTCGTCGGGGTGCTCGCGAACGGGGAAGGGCCGGTGGTGTGGCTGCGCGCCGACATGGACGCGCTGCCGGTGCGGGAGGCCACCGGCCTCGACCACGCCTCCACCGTCGACGGCGTCATGCACGCCTGCGGCCACGACCTGCACGTCGCCTGGCTGGTCGGCGCCGCCGAGGCGCTCGCCGCCGCCCGTGCGACCTGGTCGGGCACGCTGGTCGTGGTCGGGCAGCCCGCGGAGGAGGCCGGCGGCGGAGCGGGGGCGATGGTCGCGGACGGCGTCCACGAGCGCTTCCCGCGCCCCGACGTGGTGTTCGGGCAGCACGTCGCGCCCGGGCTCGCCGGTTTCACTTCCCACACCTCGGGCCTGGTCATGTCGGCGTCCGACGACATCGACGTCGTGGTGCACGGCGTCGGCGGCCACGGCTCGCGCCCGGAGTCGACCGTGGACCCGGTCGTGACGGCCGCGTACGTCGTCACCCGGTTGCAGTCCGTCATCTCGCGGGAGGTCGCGGCCAAGGAGGCGGCGGTGCTGACGGTCGGTCAGTTCCACGCCGGGACCAAGAACAACGTCATTCCCGCCGAGGCCCGGCTCGCGTTGAACCTGCGCACCCAGTCGTCCTGGACACGCGAACGTCTTCTCGCCGCGGTCCGGCGGGTCGTCGAGGGCGAGTGCCTGGCCGCGGGCTGCCCGGTGCCGCCGGAGGTCACCGTACTGCCCGGCTACCCGAACACCGTCAACGACACCGCTCTCGACCGGGAGATCGCCGCCGTGCACCGCGAACTCCTCGGCGCGGACAGGGTGCTGGACTTCGGCCCGGTGATGGGCAGCGAGGACTTCTCCCTCCTCGCTCCCCAAGGCGTGCCCTACGACTACTGGTTCGTGACCTCGACCCCGGCCGACGTGTGGGAGGCGGCGCCGGGCGAGGACCTGCCGGGGAAGCTCGACAACGTGCCCGGCAACCACAGTCCGCTGTTCGCCCCCGACCTGTCGGTGCTCGTCCCGGGCGTACGGACGCTGGTGTCGGCCGCGTTGAGCCGCCTCACCTGAACACGCCGTCACCGCCGGTCAGTCAGACCTTGCGGCCGACCGCCCCGTACAGCGACACCGGCCCCGGGCCGAGGGCCGACTCGCCCTCCGCGAGCTCGGGGCGCCAGTCCGCCACGGAGACGATCCCCGGTTCGACGAGGTCGAGTCCCTTGAAGAAGCGGCCCACTTCCGCCTGCGAGCGGGCCACCAGGGTCACGCCCCCGGCCGCGTACGCGGCGATGCCCTGCCGTACCTCCTCCGGCTCGAAGTCGGCGGTCATCGCGGACAGCACCAGACAACTGCCCGGGGCCAGCGCGTCGACCAGTGTCTCCACCACGTCGTACGCGCCGTCCTCGTCGGCGATGAAGTGCAGCAGGGCGATGAGCGACAGGGCGACCGGGCGGTCGAAGTCCAGGACTTGGGCGGCCTGTTCGAGGATGGCGCGGGGATCACGCGCGTCGGCCTGGACGTACTCCGTGGCGCCTTCCGGTGTGCCGTGCAGCAGAGCGGCCGCGTGGGCGAGGACGATCGGGTCGTTGTCGACGTAGACGACCCGCGCGTCCGGCGCGGCGGACTGGGCGATCTGGTGGAGGTTCGGCTCGGTCGGGATGCCCGAGCCGATGTCGAGGAACTGGCGGATTCCCGCCTCCCGGGCGAGCAGGCGCGTGGTGCGGTGCATGAACCAGCGGTTGGCGCGGGCGGCCCGGGGCGCTCCCGCCTCCATCTGCCGCCCGAGTTCCTCGTCGACCGGGTAGTTGTCCTTGCCGCCGAGGAACCAGTCGTACACCCGGGCCGGATGCGGCCGACTCGTGTCGATCCGTCGGCCGGCCGACTCGGTCCCGGTCACACGCTGCTCCTCTGCTCGATGGCTGGACACGCCGTACGAGACGTACAAGCCGTACGGGTGTGCGATGCGTTCGAGCAGTCTTACATGATCACGCGGCCCGGCGGAGACTGTCTTCGGCCACGTCCTTGTCCAGGGCCGCACGCACCAACGCGGCCGCGAGCACGGCCGGTTCGGTGTCGCCCGCGAGCGTGACCAGGCGGTCGGGATCCTTCGGCAGCCCGAGCCGCTCCGCGCCCGACAGCGCCTTGGGGTCCAGACGGGGCGCGACCTCCGGCCACACCCGCTGCACCTCGCGCAGGAAGATGTCGGCGCCGGCCGGGCCCATCCCGGGGATCTCCTGGAGCAGCCTGTGCAGCGCGGCGACGTCACCGTCCGCTTCCGCGCGCAGCCGTCGCAGATCACCGCCCCACCGCTCCGTCAACAGCGTGGCGCCGTCGCCGAGTTGTGTGGCCGTCCGCTCGTCGTAGCGCCGGTAGCCGCCCCGGCCCAGCGCGTCCACCCGCCGCTGCCAGTCGGCCTCGGCCATCCGGCGTGGATCACGCAGGCCCGCCTCGTACAGGGCCCGCGCCGCGGCGACCGCGACGGAGGCGCGGATGCGGGCGCTGAGCAGCACGGCCAGCACCAGCAGTCGGTACAGCGGCTGCGGGGTATCCCGCAGCCGGATGCCCGCATCCTCCGCGTACGTCCGCCCGTGTGCGCCGACGAGAGCCCGTACGACGCGCTCCTGGTCGCTCATGGCTTCTCGCTCACGGCTTCTCGCTCATGGCCTGAGCGGGTCGTGCCCGATGGTCATCAGCCGGTGGCGCCGCCGGGTCTCCTCCGGCTCGGGCTCGTTCTCCACGTCCGCCTGGGCGGTGACCGTGTCGACGACCCGGTACATCACCCGGATGTCGTCGTCGGTGAGGTCGGTGCGCCGCTTCTGGAGGATCGCCAGGACGTGCTGCCCGGTGGGCGAGCCGGCCTCCTCGGGCAGCGGCTCCGCGTTCTCGTCGGCGTCGCGGACCCGCAGCCAGGCGGCGAGCTCCTGCGAGGTCATGTTCACCGCGCGGTGGAAGTCCTCCCACAGCGCGTCGAGTTCGAGGGCGTCGGTCATGGGTGCCCCTTCTCTGTGTGGGCCTTCTCTGCGTGGGTCTTGTCTCGGCCCCGCCCGGTCAGCTGTCCGGCGACGCGTTCTCGGCCTCGAACATCCACCGCTGCTTCTCCAGATCGGCGGTGATGCCGATGAGCAGGTCCTGGGTGACCGGATCAGCCTTCTCGGTCGCGTCGATCCGCTCGCGCAGCCGTCCGATGGCCGCGTTCAGCGTCTCGGCGATCACCTGGACGACGTCCGAGTCACGCAGCCAGCCGTCCTTCGGACTCGGCAGGGTGAACGCCGAGGCGATCGTCTCGGGGCGACCGTCCGGCGGCAGACCGAGCGCCGAGGAACGTTCGGCGACCGTGTCGGCGTACGACCGGGCCGTCGAGACCACCTCGTCGAGCTGGAGGTGGATCGAGCGGAACCGCGGACCCACGATGTTCCAGTGCGCCTGCTTCCCGATCAAGGAGAGCCCGAGGAGATCCACGAGAGTGCTCTGCAGCGCGTCCCCGGTGACCTGACGGGCCTCTTCGGGAAGCGGGCTCTTCACGACGGTCATACCGTGCTTCTCCTTTGTTTCCGTTGCCTCGCGGTACGGAGCAGTTCCGCGCGCTCCTCCTCGCAGGTCCCGCCCCACACGCCCGAGGCCTGTCCGCTGCTCAGGGCGAAGGCGAGACATTCGGTGATCACCGGGCAGCGGGCGCAGACGCGCTTGGCAGCCGCGATGTCCCGCAGACTCGGTCCTGTCGAGCCAACGGGGAAGAACAACTCGGGGTCCTCTCCCACGCAGGCGGCACTGCGCAACCACTCCATGGGGGCGCGGGTGCCCCTGGCGAACCGGTGCAAACAGGCCTGTGCGGCGGGCTCGTTCTTCCCCGTGCCCGTACGTCGGTCTATAGTCTAAAACTAGCAGCGCTAATTAACGTGGTCGTCCCCCGTGATCAGGAGTCCTGTCGTGCGCCCCGTCCACTTCGCGGCCGCCCGCCGCACCCCCATCGGCAAGCTCCGCGGCGCTCTCTCCGGCGTGCGGCCGGACGATCTCGCCGCCGCCGTGATCCGTGGCCTGGTCTCCGACGTGCCCGCGCTCGACCCGGCTCGCGTCGACGATGTCTACTGGGGTGCCGCCAACCAGGCCGGCGAGGACAACCGCAACGTCGCCCGCATGGCCGCGCTCCTCGCCGGCCTCCCCGAGTCCGTGCCGGGCGCCACGGTCAACCGGCTGTGCGCCTCCGGCCTGGAGGCCGTCACCACGGCCGCCCGTACCATCGCCGCCGGCGAGGCCGACATCGTGATCGCGGGCGGCTCCGAGTCGATGAGCCGCGCCCCCTTCGTCCTGGCCCGCCCCGACGAGGCCCTCCCGCACCGCGTCGAGACCGTCGACACCCGGCTCGGCTGGCGCCTGGTCAACCCGGCGATGAGGGAACTCCACGGTCTGCTCTCCATGGGTGAGACGGCGGAAGAGGTCGCCGCCCGGTACGGCATCCCCCGCGAACGCCAGGACGAGTTCGCCCTGCGCAGCCACCAGCGCGCCGCCCTCGCCCGCAAGAACGGCCACTTCGACGACGAGCTCCTGCCCGTGGAGCGACCGGACGGCGTCGTCGTCGCCGCCGACGAATGCGTACGCGAGGACACCTCGCACGAGAAGCTGGCCAGTCTGAAGCCCGTCTTCCGCGAGGGCGGCACGGTCACCGCGGGCAACGCCTCCCCCATGAACGACGGCGCCGCCGGCCTCCTCCTCGTCAGCGAGGAGGCCCTCAACCACTTGGGCCTCGAGTCCCTCGGCCGCTACGTCGCCGGCGCCTCCGCCGGCGTCCACCCCGACGTCATGGGCATCGGCCCGGTCCCCGCCACCCACAAGGCGCTCGCCCGCGCCCAGTGGAACGTCGCCGACCTCCAGGAGGCCGAGTTCAACGAGGCCTTCGCCGCCCAGGCCCTCGCCTGCGTCGACCAGCTCGGCATCGACCCCGACCTCGTCAACCCCAGTGGCGGAGCGATCGCCCTCGGACACCCGCTGGGCTGCTCGGGCGCGCGCATCCTGACGACACTGCTGCACCGGATGCGGCGCACGGGGTCGGAGCGGGGGCTGGCGACGATGTGCGTGGGGGTGGGGCAGGGGAGCGCGGTGCTGGTGGAGAGGCACTGAGGAGCGCTTCGTACGCGCCGGCCGCGATGCCGTCGGCGGCAAGCCGGGCGACGTCGTCGGGGGGGGGCGGTCCAGCGCCGGTCGAGATCCGCTGAGGGGGGCGGCAGCCCCCGGCGAGGCCCACAGCAACACCGGCAACCACCAGGCGAGACGGCGCTTACAACCCCCGCTCACCTGCGCTTAGCATCAGAACCCGCATGGACACGATCACACACCTCACCGCCTGGAACTTCGCCGCCCTCGCCTTCGCCGCCCTCCTCGTCGGCTTCTCCAAGACCGCCGTCAGCGGCGCCAACACCGTCAGCCTGGCGATCTTCGCGGCGGTCCTCCCCGCCCGCGCCTCCACGGGCGTCCTGCTGCCGATCCTGATCGCCGGTGACGTCCTGGCCGTCCTCACCTACCGTCGGCACGCCCACTGGCCCACCCTGTGGCGTCTGTTCCCGGCGGTTGCCGCCGGTGTGGTCGTCGGGGCGGTGTTCCTGATGTGGGCCGACGACGAGATCGTACGGACGTCGATCGGTGCGATCCTGCTGCTGATGGCGGCGGTCACGCTGTGGCGGCGACGGACGGCCGACGCCGAGGACGAGCCGGACTCGGTCAGCACCCGCACGGGCCGCGTCAAGGCCCGCTCCTACGGCGTCCTCGGCGGCTTCACCACGATGGTCGCCAACGCGGGCGGCCCGGTGATGTCGATGTACCTGCTGTCGGCGGGCTTCCGGAAGCTCGGCTTCCTGGGCACGTCGGCGTTCTTCTTCCTGATCGTGAACATCTCCAAGGTGCCCTTCAGTGTCGGCCTCGGCCTGATCGACGGCCCCTCGCTGCTCCTGGACGCCGCGCTCGTCGCGTTCGTCGTTGCCGGGGCACTGTTCGGCAAGTGGGCCGTGAACCGGATCAACCAGCGCCTGTTCGAGCAGTTGGTGATCGCGGCGACGGTGGTGGGCGGCGTACAGCTGCTACTTCGCTAGGGCCCTTCTGATGGATCTCCGCGGGAGAAGGAGCGGCGTCCGGTGCGTGCTCTCGGCGTGCCGTGCGGAAGCCCTCGTACTGGGCGTACTCGGGCTTTCGCACGGGGCGGCGAGAGTGCGTGCCGGGCGTCGCGACGCCGCGGAGATCCATCAGAAGGGCCCTAGCCCCAGGAGGGCGGGCAGATCGGCGAAGGAGTCGACCACGTGATCAGGCGTGCCGCCGGCCGTTTGATGGGTCTTCGGCAGGTACTTGCCCGTCTTCACCAGTACCCCCGTGATCCCGGCCCGCTGCGCCGCCAGTACGTCGGACTCGATGTCGTCGCCCACCATCAGCGCCTCGTCCGCGCCGACCCCGAGATGCCCCAGCGCGGCGGCGAAGAACGCCGGCGACGGCTTCCCGGTGACCTCGGCCTCGACCCGCGCGGCCGCCTCCAGGCCCGCCAGGAACGCCCCCGAGTCGAGCTGGAGCCCGGCGTCGGTACGCCAGTACAGGTTCCGGTGCATGGCCACCAGCCGCGCACCCCGCTGGAGATGCCCGAAGGCCCGGTTCAGCGCCTCGTAGCCGAACTCGGGCCCGGCACCGCCGACGATGACGACATCCACGTCCACGTCACCGGCGCTGTTGCCGCCGCCGTCGTCGTCGACCACCGTGACCCCGGCCAGATCCTCCGCGATGTCACCGCCGATGCCACCGCCACTGTTCAGCAGCACGCAGCGCGCTCCCGGGGCCCGGTCGGCGAGGTGTGCGGCGGTCACGGCGGGCGCCGTGAGGATGTCGTCGGCGGTCACCGGGAAGCCCGCGTCCTCCAGCGTGCCGGCGATCGACGCGCGCGTGCGGGAGGTGGTGTTGGTGACCAGCACGACGGCGAGCCCGGCGTCCCGGATCTCGCGCAGCGCGTCCACCGCGCCAGGCAACGGCTGCCACGAGACCGTCAGCACCCCGTCGATGTCGATCAGTACGGCCCGCACTGCGTCCATGCCGGGACGATAACGCGGCGCCGGGCGCCCCGCAGGGCGCCCTCGCGGGCCGCTGGGAACCCGCCCCGGATCCCTCGGCTGCCGTGACGCCTCGTACGCTCGAGGCCATGTCCCCGCACGTCCTCGTCCTCGGCGGCACCACCGAGGCCCGCCGCCTCGCCGCCGAGCTGGCCGCGCGTCCCGGCGTACGGGTGACGACGTCGCTGGCCGGACGGGTGTCACGGCCGGGGGCGTTGGAAGGGGACGTACGCGTCGGCGGTTTCGGCGGGGCGGAAGGGCTGGCCGAGTGGCTGCGCGAGTACGGCGTGGACGCGCTGGTCGACGCCACGCACCCCTTCGCCGCCGGCATCACGGCCAACGCGGCACGGGCCGCGACGGCGACGGGACTGCCGCTGCTGGTGCTGCGCCGACCGGGCTGGCAGCCGGGCCCCGGCGACCGCTGGCACTTCGTCGACTCCCTCGCCGCCGCCGCGGAGCTGCTCCCGCGGATCGGCCGCCGAGTCCTCCTCACCACGGGCCGTCTGGGGCTCGCCGCCTTCGCCGGTCTCACCGACCTCCACTTCGTCGCCCGCTCCGTGGAACCGCCCGAGCCTCCCATGCCCCCGCACCTCGAGGTGCTGCTGGCGCGCGGCCCGTTCACCGTGGCCGACGAGTCGGCGCTGCTGCGGGAGCACCGCGTGGACGTCGTGGTGACGAAGGACAGCGGGGGAGAGGCGACAGCGGCGAAACTCTCGGCGGCCCGGCACCTGGGCCTACCGGTCGTGGTCGTACGACGCCCACCGCTCCCTGAGGGCGTGACCACGGTCCCCGACGTACTCGCTGCGCTGGCTGGGCTGGGGTTCAGCCCGCAGTGAGCGGGGCCTGGGGATCAGCCCGCGGTGAGGGCGATACGCGGGTCCGGTCGACGGTGCGAACGTGCCCCACACCCTGGTGATCACCGCGGCCTCGCGGGCACCCGCCTACGACGGTCGCGAGGTCACGGTCACACCGGTGGAGCGGCCCCGCATGCGGGGACGGTCCGCGAGCGTGCGGCGTGCGTGTCAGGCCCCGCCGTGCGCCTTACGCGTCCTTCGGGTTCCGCCGCAGCAGATATGTGTCCATGATCCACCCCTTGCGCTCGCGCGCCTCCGCACGCAGCCGCTCGATGCGGGGCGCCGCCTCGGCGATCGGGCCGGAGTCGAGGATCTCGTCCGGGGTGCCTATGTAGGCGCCCCAGTAGATGTCGATGTCCTGGTCGGCGTACTGCCGGAAGGTCTGGTGCGCGTCCAACATCACGACGATGTCGTCCACTCCCTGCGGGAACCCCTCGGCCAGCCGCCGCCCCGTGGTGATCTGCACCGGGCGGGCCACCCGGTTCAGTCCCGTGCGGTGCCGGGCGACGAGCGCCGAGACACTGCTGATCCCGGGCACGACGTCGTAATCGAAGGCCACAGTGCCGCGCTCCAGCACCTCCTGGAGGATCCCGAGCGTGCTGTCGTACAGCGCGGGATCGCCCCACACCAGGAACGCCCCGCTCTCGTCCTCGCCCAGCTCCTCGGCGATCAGCCGCTCGTAGATGTCGGCGCGGGCACTGCGCCAGTCCCCGACGGCCGGTGAGTACGCGGCACCGCCCGCCTTCCGGTCCCGCTCCGGGTCGCGCGCCTGCACCAGGCGGTACGTCCCCTGCGGTATGTGCGCGTCGAGCATGTCCCGGCGCAGCTGGGTGAGGTCGCTCTTCACCTCGCCCTTGTCCAGGACGAAGAACACGTCCGTGCCGCGCAGCGCCCGGACCGCCTGCAGGGTCAGCTGCTCGGGGTCGCCCGCCCCGATCCCGATGACATGAATCTTTCGCACGCCACGAGTCTGCCGTACGCCACTGACAACGCGTGCACCGCGTCCGCCCGCGCTACGGATCGCGCGGCCGGGGTGCCCGCTCCTAGGGCTCCCGCAGCCGGGGTGCCCGCTCCCGCGCGTCCACCGGTCGGCCGTCGCGCTCGACCGTCTCCGCCAGTTCGCGCGCCCAGGCGACCAGGCCGGCGAGATCCATGCCGTACGGCTGCCACAGCGCGCGCGCCGACGCCCACTCCTCCACGGCCCCCGCGCCGCGCCGCAGCAGCCGGACCCCGCCCGTGACGTTGCCGCGGGCCGTGTGCGTGAGCCCCACCGCGAGCTGGGCGAGCCCCCGCCACAGGGCCCGCTCCTCCTCGGGCCCCGACTTCCAGGCGTCCTCGAAGACCTCGTGCGCGTGGAACGGCTTCCCCTCGTCCAGCAGCGCCTGCGCCTCGGTGACACTCGCGTCCGGGGTCCGTACGACCCCCTCGGGCTGCCGGCCCACCCCCTCCGCCCCGTACGGCAGCGGCCGCCCGAGCCCGTCACGCGGCCGCGCGTTCCGTGCCCGCCCCTCGCTGTCCCGATCCCGCGCACCGACTCGCCGAGCCGGGGAGGTGCCGCCCGTCCGCCCTGTGTCGCTCATCCCTCGATTGTCCCGCGTCCCATGCCCGCTTCGGCGCGACGCCCGACGTGAGGTAAAGTGCTGTCCGAGCGATCACGCGGGTCACCCCGAGTGCGCGCGACGGGACGTGGCGCAGCTTGGTAGCGCACTTGACTGGGGGTCAAGGGGTCGCAGGTTCAAATCCTGTCGTCCCGACAGTTCGATGAACTGTCATCGTAGGTCAGGGCCTTGTATCACTACGGTGATCCAAGGCCCTTGCCCATTTCTTGAGTCCTTGGCGCTGGTACGAGAACCGACGCAGTCGGGCTCACCCACTGCGTTGACGGCCGCCCGCCCAAGCACGGCCCCGGACCGGCCGGCGCCGACCGCGCCCCCTTCGTCGCTCACCGAAGCCGACCGTCACGAGTTCTGCGTTTGACGACAGTCCGGCACGGGGCTGCACTGGATTCATGGACGCTGCGGCGACTCCGTCCTAGGGAGAGCAGCGATGACAATCATGGAGAGTTTCGACCTTCTGCAGCCGTACAAGATCGCCGAGGAGACGTTCGTCATCCCGTGGGCCCTTGAGGCCCCGCCGGTCGGCCACTTCCCGATGAACTCGATGGTGATCCGGGGAACCGAACCGGTCCTCGTGGACACCGGGGCGCCCGCAGTGCGCTCCCAGTGGCTGGAGGCAGCCTGGTCCGTCGTGGATCCCCTGGACGTACGGTGGATCTTCCTCACCCACGACGACCGCGACCACGCCGGCAACCTCCTGGCGGTCCTCGCGGAATGCCCGAACGCGACCCTGCTGACGACATGGTTCTCCATCGGCCGCATGGCCGAGGAGTGGGAGACCCCCGTCAACCGGTGCCGCTTCATGACCGACGGCGACACGATCGACGCGGGTGATCGCACCCTGGTCGCCAAGCGACCGCCCCTGTACGACAACCCCACAACCCGCGCCCTCTTCGACCCGAAGGCCAACGTCCTGTGGGCCGTAGACACCTTCGCCACGAACGTGCCGACCCCTATGCCCGAAATGGCGGCGCTGTCGCCAGACGAATTCCGCGACGGCCAGTTCTTCGGCGGAAGCCTGGTCTCCCCCTGGGTCGCCATGCTGGACGCCCAAAAGTTCGGGACGGTCGTCACCGACTTCCAACACCTGAACGCCGAGGTCATCGCCGGCTGCCACTGCCCGGTCCTCCGCGGAGCCCAGATCCCCGAGGCCTACGACCTCCTCCGCCAGCTCCCCGGAATCCCACCGTGGGCAGAATTCACCCAGACCGACCTGGACCAGTGGATGGCGGTTGCCGAGAGCTCGGTTCCGCCGGAGCAGCCGCGGCCGTCGGGGACGTGAGCGGCGCTGCCGCGCGGCGTCGGGATCTGCTGCACTCCGGCGCCTACGACGACATGTTGGCGCAGCCGCTGCCATACCCCGGCCCTGTTGAAAATGAAGCCTGCCTACTCGTTCCTCTGTCCGGCCCAACCCCGGGTCGCTGGGGTTCTCGCGCGAAACTAGCGTCCCCCTAGGGTCTTTCGTTTGGATCAGGCCGGATCAGGGAGCGGGGTCCGGTGCCGTGCATCGCAAGGCGGAGGAGGGCGGCAGGGCGGAGCCCTGCCGACCGACGACAACGCGGCGAGGTGCGGTGCCGGGGCCCACGAGCCCGGCATGATCCAAACATGTGGCTCGCTCACACAGCGCGGGCCGACGTGCGCGAGGTTCCGGGTTCCCTGAGTCCGGTGCTTCGCGGCACCCAGGCTCAAGAAATAGTGCTCCTTTACCTTGTGCTCATCACTCGGCACACGTCCTGGACGTCAGCGCAAGCATGAGCATGCCACCGAGAACCGGGGGCGGCTACGTTCCGGCCCGGTATCCCCGCAGCTTCCGGTAGAGCGTGGCGCGGGCGATGCCCAGGGCCGCTGCCGCGTGGGTCTTGTTGCCGCCGTGGCGGCTGAGGGCCTCCAGGATGGCGGTGCGTTCGGCGTGCTCCATGGGGCTGAGGCGCCGGCTCGCGGGTCCCTCGCGTACCGGGTCGGGGAGTTCGGCGCGCCTGATCGGGCCGGTCGCGCGTCGGTGTTCGGACAACGCGCGTACGAGGTGGGCGAGTTCGGTCACATTGCCGGGCCATGGGTGCTGCTCCAGCGCGCGCAGCGCGTCCAGGGTCCAGGTGAGCGGGGGGCATCCCGGCGCGGGTCTGGGAGTCAGGGCGGTGAGCAACTCCCTGATGTCCTCGGGGCGTTCGCGCAGCGCGGGGAGAGTGACCGAGCGTGCGGCCAGGGTGTCCAAAAGCCTTTGGAGGCAGGGGCCCGCAGGTGCTTCGGGGGTGAAGGTGAGCAGCAGGGGTGCGCCTGCATGTGTGTCGAGCAGCGCGTTGAGGGTCGCCACGTCGGGCTGGGAGAGGCGCTCGGCGTGGCGGATGAGGAGGGGATGACCGGTCGTCAGCTCACCGAGCACAGCGCCGAGTTCGCCTTCTGCCGCGTCCACGGTCAACGGATCCGTGAGCAGTTCCCGGGCGAGCGTCGTCTTCCCGGTGCCGCGCTCGCCGATGAGGAGCAGCGGCTCGGGGGACCGGGCCAACTCCGTCGCGCGGCCCACCGCGTGCCGCCAGGGCACCGATCGACCGGCCAGCCCTACGGCGACCCCGCCTGTCGACGTGACGGCCGCCGGGCCCAGTGGCTCCAGCACGGCGACCACTGCGATGACCGAGCCGAGGTGCGGGACGGGTGTGACCGTCGCCGAACAGCCCGCGCCGTCGGGGAGTCGGATGCCGTAGGAGGTTGGAGGCGTCGTGTCCCGCAGGAGTGCGACCGCGCTCCGCTCCAGTGCCTCCAGCCCCTCCGGTGACAGCAAGCGTCCCGCGGACTCGCTGACCAGACGGTTGCGGCCGTCGACGGCGACGACCGCGTGCCCCTGGTCCCGCACAGCGCGCAAGTAGGCGTCCAGCAGGACCCGTTCCGCCGCCTGTGACCGCGCCAGGAGTTCCGCCTCCACGGCGCTCGCCGCGGCCTCGGCGAGCGAGGCACCCGGATGCGGCCGGTAGTCGGGGCACAGCCCGCTGACCACCGTCACCGTGCCCAGCGTCCGGCCGGTCTCCGGCGCCCGTACCGGCACGCTGACCGCGGAGACGTCCTGCCACAGGTCGAGGAAGTGCTCGGGGCCGTGCACCTCGGCGCGGCAGCGGGTGTGCAGTGCGAGGGCCGCGCTGTTGTGGCCGACCAACTGTTCGGAGAGGTCGCGGCGGTAGGGGGCGTCCGGCGCGTACCCGCTCGCCCACAGCACCCGCAGCCGTTCGTCGGTGAGGACGAGCGCCGTCCGCTCAGTGCCGAGCGATGGGGCGATGCGGTCGAGTACGGGGCGGGCCGCGGTCAGCAGGGTGGACTCGGCCGGTCGTGCACAGGGCTCCGGCGGATTGGTCTCGTCATGCCGTACGCCGAAGAAACGGGCACGCCTCCATGCCGCGACGACTTCCTCGGGTACGTCGTCCGGCAGTTGGCGCCCCAGCAGGAACAGCTCGCGGGCCCTGCGCAGGGAGGCGAGCACGGGGCGGGCGGAGAGGTGCTCCGCGGTCGGTTGCTCTGTGGTGGTCACGGCTCGCATACCGTACCGTGCGAGGTTGAACAAGTAACCAACCGGCCCCATGGATGCCACGCCGACTGTCTCGAATTGAGACGCCCGCGGTCCCGCACCGCCCTCCATGATCTTGGACGGCCGGTGCCCTGTTCTCATTCCCTGGAGCGTCTCCCGTGCACACCGTCGAGCCCGATGTCGTGACCGACGTACTGATCGTAGGCAGCGGCCCCGCGGGCGCCTCCGCCGCGCTCGCCCTGAGCACGTACGGCGTCCCGAACATCGTCGTCACCCGCTACGCGAGCCTCGCCGACACGCCCCGGGCGCACATCACCAACCAGCGCACCATGGAAGTGCTGCGCGACCTCGGCGTCGAGGACGAGGTCGTCGCGAAGGCCACCCCGCAGCACCTGATGGGCAACACGACGTTCTGCACCAGCCTCGCCGGTGAGGAACTGGGGCGGGTCCGCTCCTGGGGCAACGACCCCCTCGTGCAGGCCGCGCACGAACTCGCCAGCCCCACCCACATGTGCGACATGCCCCAGCACCTCATGGAGCCCGTGCTCGTCGACGCGGCCGTCGCTCGCGGCACGAACCTGCGCTTCAGCACGGTCTACAAGTCCTTCGTCCAGGACGCCGACGGTGTGACCGTCACCGTCGAGGACCGGCTGCGCGGCGACACGTACACCATCCGCGCCAAGTACCTCATCGGCGCCGACGGCGGCCGCTCGCAGGTCGCCGAGGACGCGGGACTGCCGATGGGCGGCCAGATGGGCGTGGCCGGCAGCATCAACATCGTCTTCGACGCGGATCTGAGCAAGTACACCGCCCATCGGCCCTCCACTCTCTACTGGGTGCTGGCGCCCGGAGCGACGGTGGGCGGCATCGGTGCCGGACTCGTCCGCTGCGTCCGGCCCTGGAACGAGTGGCTGATCGTCTGGGGCTACGACGTCACCGCCGGCGCCCCCGACCTGACCACCGAGTACGCCGAGTCGATCGTCCGCCAACTGGTCGGCGACGACGAGATCCCGGTGACCATCAAGTCGTCCTCGGCCTGGACCGTCAACGAGATGTACGCCGAGACATACAGCGCCGGTCGTGTGTTCTGCGCCGGGGACGCCACCCACCGCCATCCGCCGTCCAACGGACTCGGCTCCAACACCTCCATCCAGGACGCCCACAACCTGGCCTGGAAGCTCAAGCTCGTCCTCGACGGCACGGCCTCCCCGAAGCTGCTGGACTCCTACACCGCCGAGCGCGCCCCGATCGGCAGGCAGATCGTCACCCGCGCCAACAAGTCCATCGGCGAGACCGCCCCCATCTTCGAGGCGCTCGACGGGCTCTCCCCGCAGACCCCCGAGCAGCTGTGGGCCAACATCGCCGCCCGCAAGGAGGACACCGAGGCGGCACAGAAGCAGCGGGCGAAGCTGCGCGAGGCGATCGCGTTCAAGGTGTACGAGTTCAACGCGCACGGCGTCGACCTCAACCAGCGCTACGCCTCCGACGCCATCGTCCCCGACGGCACCCCCGACCCCGGTTTCGACCGCGACCCCGAGCTGTATCACCAGCCCACCTCCCGCCCCGGCGCCAAGCTCCCGCACGCCTGGATCACCTCGGGCACGCGCACCCTGTCGACCCTCGACACCGTCGGACGGGGCCGCTTCACCCTGGTCACCGGCATCGGCGGGGAGTACTGGCTGCGGGCGGCCGCCGCCCAGGACGTGGAGATCGCCACCGTCGTCATCGGACCCGGCCAGGAGTACGAGGACCCGTACGGCGACTGGGCGCGGCTCAGCGAGGTGGCCGACGGGGGAGCCCTGCTGGTCAGGCCGGACGGATACGTCGCCTTCCGGCACGCGACGGCGGCCGCCTCCGGCGAGGACGCGGAACGGTTGCTGACCGGCGCGGTGCGACGGATCCTCGGACATGGCTGACGGGAAGGACCCCGGACATGACTCCCGAATTCACCACCCGCATCACCGAGGCGGTCGTCGACAGCCTCGACGGCACGGCCGACCCCCGGCTGCGCGAACTGCTCGCCGCCCTCACCCGCCACCTCCACGCCTTCGTCCGTGAGACGGAGCCGACCATGGCGGAGTGGGAGAGAGCCGTCGACTTCCTGACGGCGACGGGGCAGACCTGCACGGACACCCGACAGGAGTTCGTCCTCCTGTCCGACGTGCTCGGCATCTCGATGCTCGTGGAGACCATCAACAGCAACGGCAACGGTGACGTGACGGAGTCGACGGTGCTCGGCCCCTTCCACATGACCGAGTCCCCGGTCCGCGCGCTCGGCGCGAACATCGACCTGATCGGCGGCGGTGAGCCGTGCGTGATCAGCGGGCGCGTGCTGTCCCGGAACGGCACCCCGCTGCCCGGCGCCGTCCTGGACGTCTGGCAGGCGAACGCCGAGGGGTACTACGACGTGCAGCAGCCGGACGTCCAGCCGCCGGGCAACGGGCGGGGCCTGTTCACGGCCGACGCCGAGGGCCGCTTCTGGTTCCGCACCTGTGTGCCGAGCCCGTACCCGATCCCCACGGACGGCCCCGTCGGGGACCTCCTCCGCGCGACCGGCAGGCACCCCTACCGCCCCGCCCACATCCACTTCATCGCCTCGGCCGAAGGGCATGTGCCGGTCACCACGCACATCTTCGTTGCGGGCAGCGAGCACCTCGACTCCGACGCGGTGTTCGCGGTCAAGGAGAGCCTCGTCCAGGACTTCGCCGAGACCGACGACCCGGCCCTGGCACGGGAGTTCGGCATCCCGAACCCGTTCCGGCACGCGCGCTTCGACCTCGTACTGAACTCGGAGCGGCCGTGATGGAGTTCGTGCACGAGTCCCAGCCCATGCGGGTCGTCCTGCGGCCCGGGGCTTCCGTCACCGCCGTGCCGGGCGAGGCCGAACGGCTCGGGCTGCGACGGCTGTTGGTGGTCTGCGGGCCGCGGGGCGCGGAGACGGCCCGGGACGTCGCGGCGGCGCTGGGCGACGCCTGTGCCGGGCTCCACGCCGAGGCTCGTATGCATGTGCCGGTGGAGGTCGCCGACCGGGCCGTCGAGGTGGTGCGCGCCGCGGGCGCCGACGGCTGTGTGGCCGTCGGAGGCGGCTCCGCGATCGGCCTCGGCAAGGCGATCGCGCTGCGCACCGGTCTGCCGTTGATCGCCGTGCCGACGACGTACGCCGGTTCGGAGATGACCCCCGTCTGGGGCCTCACCGAGCACGGGGCCAAGCGCACCGGCCGCGACCCCGCGGTCCTGCCGCGCAGCGTCGTCTACGACCCCGAGCTCACCCTGTCGCTCCCCGTCGCCCTGTCCGTGACCAGCGGTGTCAACGCGGTCGCGCACGCGGCCGAGGCCCTGTACGCGCCGGACGCCTCGCCGCTGGTGTCGCTGACGGCCGAGGAGGGCGTACGGGCCATGGCGGGCGCCCTGCCCGGTCTCGCGGCTGATCCCCGGGACGTGGACGCCCGGAGCCGCGCCCTCTACGGGGCCTGGCTCTGCGGTGCCGCGCTCGGCGCGACCACCATGGGCCTGCACCACAAGCTGTGCCACGTCCTGGGCGGCAGCTTCGGCCTGTCGCACGCCGAGACCCACACGGTCGTCCTGCCGCACGTCCTCGCCCACAACGCGCCCGCCGCGCCCGCGGCCCTCACCGCGCTCGGCCGGGCCCTGGACACCGACGACGCTCCATACGCCCTGTGGGAGCTGTCCGGCCGCCTCGGGGCGCCCCGCTCCCTGGCCGAGCTCGGCCTCAAGGAAGCCGACCTGGCGGTGGCGGCGGGCGAGGCGGCAGGTCAGGCGTACCCCAACCCGCGCGAGGTCACCGTGGCGGGCGTACGGGAGATTCTGCGGGCGGCGTACGAGGGCGACCGGCCCCCACCGACGTTACTGCCCCCACTGACATGAGTGTCCCCACCGGCGTGACAGCCCCCTCGGCATGACCGCCTCCACCCACGTGACCGGCCACCACCGACGTGCCGGAAGAACCGAACGAACAACCAAGAGCGAAAGGTGAACCCTATGCCCCTCGGACTGCTCCGGCGGCGATTCGCGCGTGCCTCCGGCGGCGCCGCGGGCCCCGTGTTTCCCGTCCCGGCCGGCGCGGGTGTCGTCGTGCGCGAGGTCCTGGACCCCGTGAACCAGCCCATGGGCGCGGCCGACGTGACGGTGATGGAACTGCGCGGCCACCAGATCGCGGCACGCGGCACCACGGACCCGTACGGCTTTTTCACGGCCGTCCTGCCGCCGGGTGTCTACAGCCTGATGATCGCGGCCGAGGGGCTGGAGCCGCACCGGGAGACCATAGAGGTCCACGCGGACACGGGACCGGCCCCGGAGCGGGTGTGGCTCCAGTCCGCCCGGGCGCTCGAACTCCCGGTTCCCGGCACCTGGCTCTTCGACCCGCCCCACACGGCGATCCGCTTCATCGCCAAGCACGTCGGCATGGCCCATGTGCACGGCCGTTTCGAACGGTTCGAGGGCGGGCTCCAGGTCGCCCAGGACATGTCCCAGTCCCGTGTCCACGTGCGCATCGACGCGTCGAGCATCACCACGGGCAACAACACCCGGGACACGCACCTGCGTTCCGCCGACTTCCTCGACGTCGACCGCTTCCCGTACATCGACTTCGTGAGCAACCGGTTCGCCTACCGGGGCGGCAGCAAGTGGACGCTGCTGGGCAGCCTGACCATGCACGGCGTGAGCCGGTCGGTGTCGCTCGACACGACGTACCTGGGCATGGTCAACGGCGGTTACGGCGAGGAGTTGCGCTGCGCGGCCATGGCCAAGGCGGAGCTGCACCGCGAGGACTACACGCTCAACTGGCGCTCGATGCTGGCGCGCGGCATCGCGGTGGTCGGCCCGACGGTCCAACTGGAGCTGGACGTCCAGGCGATGTACCGCACGCACGACACGCCGACGCCGCCGGAGTAGAGACGTACGGCTTCAGCGTCGGCCGCGGGCCCTTTCGATCGCCTCCCTGAACGCGGGCTGGTGCAGCGAGCGCACCTGGCGTTCGAACTCCGTGTCGACCACTCGGGTGAAGTCGGTTTCGGCGCCGCTCTCCAGCAGGGTCTGCTTGATCGTGCGCAGCAGCGTCGGGTCGGTGCTCGCGGCTCGTGCGGCGAGGGCGACCGCCTCCTCGACCAGGTCGGCGTCGCCGGGGACGCAGCGCAGGGCCAGCCCGGTGTCGGCGGCCTCCGGTCCTTTGACGGGCTGGGAGAGCAGCAGCATGGCGGTGGCCCGCTGGTGGCCCACCGCGCGGGTGAGCATCCAGGTGTGACCGCCGCCCGGGTGCAGCCCGAGCCGGGCGAACCGGCAGTCGAACAGTGACTCTTCGGCGGCGAGCCGGATGTCGCAGGCGAGGGCGAGATTGAAACCGGCCCCGACCGCGGGCCCGTTGACCGCGGCGATCGTCGGCAGCCGGCACGAGGCGACCGCCAGGAAACCGGCGTACACCTCGCGCAGCCGGTGTTCCTCGCCCTCCGCGGCGGCCAACAGGTTGTCCAGCTCCGCGCCGGCGCAGAAGGCCGGTCCCGCGCCCGTGAGCACGATGGCGCTCACCGCGTCGTCCCGCTCGCACGCCTCGACGGCGTCGACCAGGTCCCGCACCATGCGCGGCGACAGCACGTTGCGGCGGTCCGGATCGTCCAGGCGGAGCACCGCCACGGTGTCCCGGGTCTCCCGGTGGACGAGCGGCCGGGAGGACTGCGGCTCGGGCATGGTGGGCCTTTCTCTCGACGGGCGGTGCCTGACGAGATCATGCCTCGTCCCGTGCACCGCGTGTCAGGAGCCGTCCATCAGCTCGCGCACCTCGGGAGGCAGCGTCCTGCCGGAGTCGACGACGAGGAGGTATGTCTCGTCGGGCGTGTCCCCCACGGCGATGGCGACGGACGGGTCGAGGCCCTCGACGGCGTAGGCGGTCGAGGAGTGGACGGAGGCGTCGTCGTCGTTCCGGGTGTCGTCGCAGGGCGGGGAGGTGACGGTCCCGAGCCTCCTGCCGGGCTCGTGGTCGACGCCCGCCACCTGCTCGTACGTATGCCCTTTGTAGATCATGAGGAAGGCACAGGACCCGGCGCTCTCACCGCCGCCGTCCAGGACGCTGCAGGCGGCGGCGAACGCCACGACGGCCCCTGCGAGCAACATCCGGGCCGCTCGTCGGCGCCCGGTCCGCCATGTGGTGTTCATCGGCCGGTGTCTCCCTCTCGTCGTGGTCACAGGCGTGCTGACCTACGACGTGGGGGACGCCGTATTCGTTCGAACGCCGGGCGGGGTTCGTGCGTCACAGGAGCAGCACGGCGCCAAGTTCGTGCCACGCCAGTTCCTGGGGGACCCATGCGCACGCAGCTCGCACGCACCGTCCAGTTGGCCGTCGCCGTCGCCCTGTTCGCCGCGGGCACCGGCTGCGGCAGTGAGAAGAGCGTCGACGGCCACAACGCCCGGGAACGGGCCGTCGAGCAGGACCCGAAAGCGGCGGCCCGTGCCCGCCAGGTCGCCGACGCCTGGGACGGCTCCGAGGCGGCCGAGGTGTGGCGCAAGGGCTACTTCCCGATGGGGGACGCGGTCGAGCTGCCCGAGAACGCCTTCCGCAGCGAAGCGGACAAGAAGGCGTACGCGACACAGAACTTCGTCCTGCGCGGCTCCCTGCCCGCCGCCGCGCGCAAGGACGGGCGGGTGAGGTGGGAGTGGGGAGGCTCGCTGACGCTGCCGCTGATGGGAGCGCGGAAGGCCTACGAGAGCGTGGCGCGGGGCCGTAACGACGGGCCGCACCTCACGGTGACCGGCGCGAAGCTCGGCGAGACGACCGTGGCGACCAGCCGGGGCCCGGCCACCGTCCCGGCGTGGCTGTTCACCCTGGAGGGCTACGACACCCCGCTCAAGAGGGTCGCCCTCGGCCCGTCGAAGCCGCCCCGGCCGCCGATCCGGCCGGTCGCGGAGACCAGCGACGAACTGTGGCCGCTGCGCGGGCTGGTCCGGGTGGCCGGGAAGGACGGCCGGTCGGTCACCGTCATGGCCGAGCACGGGGCCTGCGACGACGGTCCCGCCGTGGACGTGCTGGAGACGGACGGCAGTGTGGTGCTGTCCGCCTCGGTCGTCGGCACCGACGACGGCCCCTGCACCGCCCAGGCGATCGGCGAGGAGGTGACGGTGACGCTGGACCGGCCGCTCGGCGACCGTGTCCCCCTCGATGCCTTCACGGGCCGGCCGGTGCCGTACATGCAGCGGCCCTGAAGAGGGCGTCCCCACCGGAGAGGAGAACGGGGCAGGAACCTGGCCCCTGCCCCGCTTCGCGCTGAACCGTTCAGCCGATCACCGCATCGGTGATCTCAGGAGTACTGCGAGATCGTGACGGTCCGGGCGTTGCCCCAGGGGCAGTAGACGTAGACCGTTCCCCTGCCCGACATCATGTCGCTCGTGCTGGAAGCGCCCAGGGTGCACCAGACAGTCGCGGTCCACAGGCCGGTGCCGGTGCACGATGCCTTGCCCCACGTCTGCCCCGTCGACTTGTTGCAGCTCACCGACTGCGCACCGGCATCCGTGGCGTGCGCAGCTCCGGCGCCGAACACTCCGGTAGACGCCGCCAGTGCCCGGGCTGCCCGAACATCTTGCCCATGTTGCGCATACATCTCACCGAGGCGGACCTACGTCAGATCACCTTCGCCCCCGTCCCCAGCGCACTGCTGGAATGCGCACTCAGCGTGCGCTACTTGGTCCTGCGCAACGCCGGCCTCATCACCACCACCGACACCGGCATCGCAGTCCGTCACACCCTCACTCCGCTGGGAGCAGCCTTGCTGCGCGGCGACAGCGCCCGCGGGGGTTCTTGACTTGAAGCGCACTTCAAGCTGAAGACTCCCCATCGAGCCGGGAAGTACCGGCCCGAAAGGGAGGACCCACCATGAAGTACCGCACCATCGGCACCGATCCGGCGACCCGCCGCGAGGTGAGCGTGCTCGCGCTCGGCGCGATGCTGTTCGGCTCGCAGACGGACGAGGAGACGTCGTTCGCCGTCCTCGACCGCTATGTGGAGGCGGGCGGCACCTTCATCGACACGTCCGACAACTACGCGTTCTGGGTGGACGGCAGCCAGGGCGGGCAGAGCGAGGAACTGCTCGGCCGGTGGCGGCGCAGCCGCGGGATCGGCGGCGAGATCGTCATCGCCACCAAGCTGGGCGCCCGGCCCCTGGCCCCCGGCACCAGCTTCGTCGACAACGCCGAGGGACTGTCGGCGAAGGTGATCCGCGAGGCGGCCGAGCGCAGCCGCGAGCGGCTCGGCGTGGAGAAGCTGGACGTGCTGTACGCGCACATAGAGGACCAGACCGTCCCCCTCCAGGAGACCGTCGAGGGCTTAGCCGCACTGGTCGCGGAGGGCACGGTCGGTCTGCTCGGCGTGAGCAACCACGCCGTCTGGCGGGTGGAGCGGGCCCGCGCCCTCGCGGCGGCGGCCGGCCTGCCGGGCTACGAGGTGCTCCAGTACCAGCACAGCCACCTGCGCCCCCGTACCGACGTGCCCAGCGAGCTCTTCCCGGACGGCAGCCTCGGCGGGGTGGGCGGGGAACTGCTGAGCTATCTGCGCGCCGAACCGGGGCTGACCCTGGTCGCCTACTCGCCGCTGCTCAAGGGCGCGTACACCGGCAAGCCGCTGCCGGCCGACTACGACCACCCGGGCACCGCGGTCCGGCTCGCCGCGCTGCGTGACGTGGCCCGCGAGACCGGCGCGACCGTCAACCAGGTGGTCCTCGCCTGGCAGCTGGGCGGCGACCTGCCCGTCGTCCCGCTGGTCGGGGCGTCCTCCGTGGCGCAGCTGGAGGAGAACCTGGCCGCCGTCGACCTGGAGCTGACGGAGGATCAGCGCGCCCGGCTGGACGCGGCGCACTGAGCCGACGGGCCTGACGGGGCCTGTGCCGGGGCGCGGGAGGCGGGGGAGTGGCAGGGTGGAGGAGTAACGAGGAGCGCCCGCGCCCGAGGGGGGCCCGCACGGTTCTCCCGTCGCCCCGGAAGGAGCACCGGCCATGACCGCACACCCCGCCGCCCGGTCCCTCCGCACCACCCCGGAGGGCCTCCTGTGGGAGCCCAGCGACCGCTGGGTGCGAGGACGCAAGGGCGACGTCACCGTCGTCGACAGCAGGCACCCGCTCCTCGTGTGGGAGCCGACCCTGCCCGTACCGCAGTACGCCTTCCCGCGCGAGGACGTCCGCACGGACCTGCTCCGCCCGGCGAGGCAGCCCCGGCCCGGCACCCACAGCGGCTCCACGGTCTTCTACGACCTCGAGGTCGACGGTGAGACCATGGCGAACGCGGCCTGGACGTTCCCCGCCGACGACCTGGCCGGTCACATCGCCTTCGAGTGGTTCCGGCGCAGGTCCCTCGACCACTGGTACGAGGAAGAGGAGGAGATCTTCATCCACCCCCGGGACCCGTACAAGCGGGTCGACGCGCTGCCGAGCACCCGGCACGTGCGGGTGGAGATCGACGGCACGGTCGTCGCCGACACGCACCGCCCCGTGCTGCTGTTCGAGACGTCCCTGCCCACCCGCTACTACATCCCCCGCGAGGACGTCCGCCTCGACCTGTTCGAACCCACCGACCACAGCACCGGCTGCCCGTACAAGGGGACCGCCCAGTACTGGTCCTGGCGCGGCGGGGTGGACGTCCCGCCCAACGTCGTCTGGAGCTACCCGGACCCGCTGCCCGCGACCACCGCCATCCAGGGACGGCTCGCCTTCTTCAACGAGGTCGTCGACATCATCGTGGACGGCGAACGCCAGGAGCGCCCGGACACTCCGTTCAGCGCGATGCTCAGGGCGCGACCGGCGTCCTGACGTCCGCGGGAACCGACGTCCACACGAACCGACGTCCACGCGAACCCCATGGCCTCCACGCCGAGTTCGGTGCCCAGGCGGCGCGTGCTCAGGGCCGAGAGCCCTGCGCGGTCGACCAGTTCCAGGGCCGCGGTCAGGGACTCTGCGCCAACGTCCTCCGAGGTCGAGCGCCATCGGCGGCCGGCATCAGGTCCGCACCAGCAGCTGGAAGTCGAACGCGTACCGCGAGGCCCGGTAGACGTGCTGCCCGTACTCCACCGCCCGCCCGGTGTCGTCGTACGCCGTGCGCTGCATGGTGAGCAGCGCCGCGCCCTCCGTCTCGTCGAGGAGCGCGGCCTCCTCGGCGTTCGCGCTGCGGGCACCGATGGTCTGGCGGGCGCTGTGCAGGCTGATCCCGGCCGAACGCATCATCTGGTAGAGCCCGGTCGACTCCAGCCGGTCGGTGGGCAGGTCCAAAAGGGTGGCCGGCAGGTGGTTGCTCAGGAACGCCACCGGCTGACCGTGGGTGCGCCGCAGCCGCTCCAGGACGACGACCTCGGCGCCCTCCGCGATACCGAGCGCGGCGGCCACCTCGGCGGTGGCCGACGCGGTCTCGTTGCGCAGCACGTGCGTGGTGGGCCCCTGCCCGGCCGCCGCCAGGTCGTCGTAGAGGCTGCTGAGCTCCAGGGGGCGCTTGACCTGGCTGTGCACCACCTGGGTGCCCACCCCGCGGCGGCGGACCAGCAGGCCCTTGTCGACCAGGTTCTGTATCGCCTGGCGGACCGTGGGCCGGGACAGGCCGAGCCGTACCGAGAGGTCGATCTCGTTGCCCAGCAGGTTGCCCGGGGCGAGGGCGCCGTGCTCGATCGCCGACTCCAGCTGCTGGGCGAGCTGGTAGTACAGCGGCACCGGACTGCCCCGGTCCAGGGCGAAGGGCACGGAGTCCAGCGCGGAACCGGGCACGGCACGGGAGCGGTCGCCTGTCGCCACGGGGGCACCTCCTCGGGGGCGTCGGGGCACTGCGGTCACAGGTGCCTGCGGCGGCCGGCGACCTCGTTGTCGTAGCGCTCGCGCGCCTCTACGGCGGCCGCGCGGGACGCGGTCTCGGCGACCGGTACGTCCCACCAGGCCTGCGCGGGAGGAGCGGTGGCCGTGGGGCCGTCCACGTCAGTCTCCACGTACACACAGGTCGGCCGGTCGGAGGCACGGGCCGCCACCAGCGCCGCGCGCAGCTCGCCCAAGGTCTTCGCGCGCAGCACCTCCATGCCGAGGCTGGCCGCGTTGGCAGCGAGGTCGACGGGGAGCGGGGCGCCGGTGAAGGTGCCGTCGGCGGCGCGGTGGCGGTAGGCGGTGCCGAAGCGCTCGCCGCCCACCGACTCCGACAGACCGCCGATGGAGGCGTAGCCGTGGTTCTGGACCAGGACCAGGTTGATCGGCAGGCCCTCCTGGACGGCGGTGACGATCTCGGTCGGCATCATCAGGTACGTGCCGTCGCCGACCAGCGCCCACACCGGCGTGCCGGGCGCGGCCTGCTGGACGCCGATCGCGGCCGGGATCTCGTAGCCCATGCAGGAGTAGCCGTACTCCAGGTGGTACTGGCGCCGTGAGCGGGCCCGCCACAGTTTGTGCAGGTCGCCGGGGAGCGAGCCGGCCGCGTTGATCACCACGTCGTCGTCGCCCACGACGGCGTCGAGGGCGCCGAGCAGCTGGGTCTGGGTGGGCACGGCGTGCTCGTCGTCGGCGCGGTAGGCGGCCGCCACGATCCGCTCCCAGCGCTCCTTGCCGGCCCGGTACTCGGCCTCGTAGGCGGCGTCGACGTGGTGGCCGTCCAGCACCTCCAGCAGCTTTTCGAGGCCGGCCCTTGCGTCGCAGACCAGCGTGCGCGCGGCCAGCTTGTGCGCGTCGAAGCCGGTGATGTTCAGGTTGAGGAAGCGCACATCCGGATGCTGGAAGAGCGTGCCGGAGGCGGTGGTGAAGTCCGAGTAGCGGGTGCCGACGCCGATGACCAGGTCGGCGGTGCGCGCGAGGTCGTCGGCGACGGCGGTCCCGGTGTGGCCGATGCCGCCCAGGTCGGCGGGGTGGTCGTGGCGCAGGGCGCCCTTGCCGGCCTGGGTGACGGCCACGGGGACGCCGGTGGCGTCGACGAACGCCCTCAGTGCCTCCTCGGCCCGGCTGTGGTGGACCCCGCCGCCCGCGACGAGCAGCGGGCGCCGGGCGGTGCGGATCGCCCGGACGGCCTCGGCGAGCTCGACCGGGTCCGGGACGGGACGCCGTACGCGCCACACGCGCTCGGCGAAGAACTCCTCCGGCCAGTCGTACGCCTCCGCCTGCACGTCCTGCGGCAGCGCGAGGGTGACGGCGCCGGTCTCGGCGGGGTCGGCGAGGACCCGCATGGCCTGGAGAGCGGCCGGGATCAGCGCCTCGGGGCGGTTGATCCGGTCGAAGTACCTCGACACCGGGCGCAGGGTGTCGTTGACCGACACGTCGGCCTCCGTCGGGTGCTCCAGCTGCTGGAGCAGCGGGTCGGCGGGGCGCGTGGCGAAGTAGTCGCCGGGCAGGAGCAGCACCGGGAGGCGGTTGACCGTCGCGAGGGCGGCGCCGGTGACGAGGTTGGTGGCGCCGGGCCCGATGGACGTGGTGACCGCCTGAGCGGACAGGCGGTCCAGGTGCCGGGCGTGGCCGACGGCCGCGTGCACCATCGCCTGCTCGTTGCGGCCCTGGTGGTACGGCATCACGTCCGCGTGTTCCAGGAGCGCCTGGCCGATCCCGGCGACGTTGCCGTGGCCGAAGATGCCCCAGGTCCCGGAGATCAGCCGGTGCCGCTCGCCGTCCCGCTCGGTGTACTGGACGGACAGGAAGCGGACCAGCGCCTGGGCGACGGTCAGGCGGATGATCGGCCGGCTCATGGGATGCCCTCTCAGAGTACGGGTGCAGGGGGTGGGGGCCGGTCAGCCGCGGGCGAGGAGGGCCTCGACCTCGGACTCGGTGGGCATCGCGCGGGAGTCGGCGGGGCGGGAGGCGACGAGGGCGCCGGCCGCGGCGGCGTGGCGCAGCGTCTTCTTCAGCTCCCAGCCGGACAGCAGCCCGTGGACGAGACAGCCGCCGAACGCCTCGCCCGCGCCGTGGCCGTCGACCGCCTCGACGCTCACCGCGGGGGCCTCGACGAATGTGCCGTCGCGGTGAGCCGCGAGCACGCCCTCGGGTCCCTGCTTGACGACGGCCAGCTCGGCGCCCGCGGCCAGCAACTCCTCGGCGCAGGCGCGTGGTTCACGCAGACCGGTGGCGACCTCGCATTCGTCGAGGGTGCCGACCGCGACGGTGGCGTGCCGCAGCGCCTCCGCGTAGTAGGGGCGGGCCTCCTCGGGGTCCCGCCAGAGCGCGGGACGCCAGTCCAGGTCGAACACGGTCGTGCCCGCCCGGTCGCGTGCCTTGAGGGCGGCGAGGGTGGCCGAGCGGCCGGGCTCCTCGCTCAGAGCGGTGCCGGCGATCCACAGGACGCGGGCCGCGCGGATCGCGAAGTAGTCCAGCTCGCCGGTGTCGCCGGCGCATGTGAGCACGGCGGTGCTGTGGCCCAGACGAGCGGCGGCGGCCGCCACGTTTGTGGCGGAACCGTCGAAGATCTTCGCAGAGGTCGCCACCTGGGCCAGTGGTAGGCCAGACTGGGGACAGAGATCGACTCCGGTGTGCCCCATCGTGATCAGATCGAAGGAACGGGCTGACTCGGCCATGGGCGACGCTCCTCGTCGAGCTGGTCTGGGGCCTTTTGGCCTCCCAGGTGTAGGTCGCGAAGGGTGCCCCTGTCAATACTTTGTACTTACATTCGGACCTGATCGTGCAAGGATGTCTTAACAAAGTATTGACACTGGCACGCCGGGGGAGTTTGATCCCGTCCCAGCGCAACTGCCGTGTTCGGGACGTCCGAACACCGCATCGGATCCCAGTGATCATCACCCTCCCTTCCCTTTCCCCCGTCGCACAGTGAGGTGCAGGAAAGATGGACCGCTCTTCGCACTCCCGCTCCCGCAGACTGGCCCCCGTGGTGGCCGTGGCCGCTGTGGCAGCACTGACCCTCGCAGGCTGCTCCAGCAGCTCTGGCGGCAAGAAGTCCGAGGAGGGAGGCGGCAACGCTTCCGCGGGCAAGGCCACCACGCCCCGGATGACGGTCGCCCTGGTCACCCACCAGTCGCCCGGCGACACGTTCTGGGACATCGTCCGCAAGGGCGCCGAGGCCGCCGCGGCCAAGGACAACGTCAAGCTGATCTACTCCGCCGACCCCAACGCCGGCAACCAGGCCAACCTGGTCCAGAACGCCATCGACCAGAAGGTCGACGGCATAGCCATCACCCTCGCCAAGCCCGATGCCCTCAAGGACGTCGTGAGCAAGGCGAAGGCGGCGAACATACCCGTCGTCGGTCTCAACTCCGGTGTGAGCGAGTGGAAGAAGCTCGGCCTCATGGAGTTCTTCGGACAGGACGAGACCGTGGCGGGCGAGGCGCTCGGCAAGCGGCTCAACGAGTCCGGCGCCAAGAAGGCCGTCTGTGTCGTCCAGGAGCAGGGCAACATCGGCCTCACCCAGCGCTGCGACGGTGTGAAGAAGACCTTCTCGGGCAGCACGGAGACCCTGTACGTCAACGGCACCGACATGCCGTCGGTCAAGTCGACGATCACCGCCAAGCTCAAGCAGGACAGCGCCATCGACTACGTCGTCACCCTCGGCGCCCCGTTCGCGCTGACCGCCACGCAGTCGATCTCAGAGTCCGGCAGCAAGGCCAAGGTCGCCACCTTCGACCTCAACAAGGAACTGACGAGTGCCATCGACAAGGGCTCCATCCAGTTCGCGGTCGACCAGCAGCCCTACCTCCAGGGCTACCTGGCGATCGACTCCCTGTGGCTCTACAAGAACAACGGCAACTACATGGGCGGCGGTGAGGCGCCGGTGCTGACCGGTCCTGCGTTCGTCGACAAGTCCAACGTCGACGCCGTCGCCGAGTTCGCCGCGAAGGGCACTCGGTGATCGGTATGACCCAGCAGGCTGCGCCGGCGGTGACCCCACCGCCGGCCTCCGGCCCCAAGGAGTCGGACGGACGGACCACGCGGCGCCCCCTGGCGCTGCGCCTGCTCGCCCGGCCCGAGGTGGGCGTCTTCCTCGGTGCCGTCGCGGTGTACGTGTTCTTCCTCGCCGCGGCACCGCCGGTGCGCGACGGCGACTCGATGGCCAACATCCTCTACCAGTCGTCGACCATCGGGATCATGGCCCTCCCGGTCGCGCTGCTGATGATCGGCGGCGAGTTCGACCTCTCGGCCGGCGTCGCGGTCATCTCCTCGGCGCTCACCGCGAGCATGCTGAGCTACCAGCTGACCCTGAACGTCTGGGTCGGCGTCGTGGTCGCACTGCTCGTGTCGCTGGGCATCGGCTTCTTCAACGGCTGGATGGTGGTCAAGACCGGCCTGCCCAGCTTCCTGATCACCCTGGGCACCTTCCTGATCCTCCAGGGCGTGAACCTCGCGGTGACCAAGCTGATCACCGAGAACGTGGCCACCGACGACATCAGCGACATGGACGGCTTCGGCCAGGCCAAGAAGATCTTCGCCTCGACCTTCCGGATCGGCGGCGTCAACGTCAAGATCACCATCGTGTACTGGCTGGTCTTCGCCGCGATCGCCACCTGGGTGCTGCTGCGCACCAAGTACGGCAACTGGATCTTCGCCGTCGGCGGCAACAAGGAGAGCGCGCGGGCCGTCGGTGTCCCCGTGACCTTCACGAAGATCTCGCTGTTCATGCTGGTCGGCTTCGGCGCCTGGTTCGTCGGCATGCACCAGCTCTTCACCTTCAACACCGTGCAGTCCGGCGAGGGTGTCGGCCAGGAGCTGATCTACATCTCCGCGGCCGTCATCGGCGGCTGTCTGCTGACCGGCGGCGCAGGCAGCGCGATCGGCCCGGTCTTCGGCGCGTTCATGTTCGGCATGGTGCAGCAGGGCATCGTCTACGCCGGCTGGAACCCGGACTGGTTCAAGGCCTTCCTCGGCGTGATGCTGCTCGGCGCCGTCCTGATCAATCTGTGGGTCAGCCGTACGGCGACCCGGAGGTGACCCCATGACATCCACCAACGGAACCGGCACGCACGGGGCCATCATCGCGGACACCGTCCCCGGCACGGGGGACGGGGCGATCGTCGAACTGCGCAACGCCGGCAAATCCTACGGCAACATCCGCGCCCTGCACGGCGTCGACCTGAGGGTCCACCCCAACCGGGTCACCTGTGTGCTGGGTGACAACGGCGCCGGCAAGTCCACCCTGATCAAGATCATCTCTGGGCTGCACCAGCACACCGAGGGCGAGTTCCTCGTCGACGGCGTACCCGTACGCTTCTCCACCCCGCGCGAGGCCCTCGACAAGGGCATCGCCACGGTCTACCAGGATCTCGCGACCGTCCCCCTGATGCCGGTCTGGCGCAACTTCTTCCTCGGCTCGGAGATGACCAAGGGCCCCTGGCCGGTCCGCCGCCTCGACATCGACCGCATGAAGAAGACGGCCGACGAGGAACTGCGCAACATGGGCATCATCCTCGACGACCTCGAACAGCCCATCGGGACACTGTCCGGCGGCCAGCGCCAGTGCGTCGCCATCGCCCGCGCCGTCTACTTCGGCGCCCGCGTCCTCATCCTCGACGAGCCGACCGCCGCCCTCGGCGTCAAGCAGTCCGGCGTGGTCCTGAAGTACATCGCCGCCGCCCGCGAGCGTGGTCTGGGCGTCATCTTCATCACCCACAACCCCCACCACGCCTACATGGTCGGCGACCACTTCAGCGTCCTGCGCCTGGGCACCATGGAACTCTCCGCCTCCCGCGACCAGGTCAGCCTGGAAGAACTCACCAACCACATGGCGGGCGGCACCGAACTCGCCGCCCTGAAGCACGAGTTGTCACAGGTGCGCGGAGTCGACGTCGAGGAGCTCCCCGAGGCGCAGGACCTCACCGCACCGGTGGCGAAGACCGGGGAAGGGACCACCTGACATGGCCGGCAGCCTGGATCGCATCCGGGTCGGCTCGGCCCCCGACTCCTGGGGCGTCTGGTTCCCCGACGACCCCCGGCAGGTGCCCTGGGAACGCTTCCTGGACGAGGTCGCCGAAGCGGGCTACTCCTGGATCGAGCTGGGCCCCTACGGCTACCTCCCGACCGACCCGGCGCGCCTCACCGACGAGGTGAACAAGCGGAACCTGAAGGTCTCGGCGGGCACGGTCTTCACCGGCCTGCACCGCGGCCCGTCCGTCTGGGAAGCCACCTGGGAGCACGTCGGCCAGGTCGCCGCGCTCACGCGGGCGATGGGCGCGAAGCACCTGGTGGTCATCCCGTCCTTCTGGCGCGACGACAAGACCGCCGAGATCCTCGAGCCTGAGGAGCTCACGCTCGAGCAGTGGACGCACCTCACCAAGGGCATGGAGCGGCTCGGGCACGAGGTGAAGGAGGCGTACGGCCTGGACATCGTGGTCCACCCGCACGCCGACACGCACATCGACACCGAGGACCACGTCGAGCGGTTCCTCGACTCGACCGACTCCGAACTGGTCAACCTCTGCCTCGACACCGGCCACTACGCCTACTGCGGCGGCGACAGCGTCAAGCTGATCGAGACGTACGGCGAACGCATCGGCTATCTCCACCTCAAGCAGGTCGACCCGGAGATCCTCGCCGACGTGGTGGCGGGCGGGGTACCGTTCGGGCCGGCGGTGCAGCGCGGGGTGATGTGCGAACCCCCGTCCGGGGTACCGGAGTTGGAGCCGGTTCTGGTCGCGGCGCAGAAGCTCGGTGTGGAGCTGTTCGCGATCGTCGAGCAGGACATGTACCCGTGCGAGCCGGGCAAGCCGCTGCCCATCGCGGTGCGCACCCGGAAGTTCCTGCGGTCCTGCGGGGCCTGACGGTTCGGGCTCCTCGCAGCCGTTCGACGCCTGGGGGGCGGGCCCGGACAGGGCCCGCCCCCAGGCCTTCTGTCAGGCGGTGCGCACCTCCGCGATCGTCACCGGGCGGTGCTCGTGCAGCGACAGCGTGCACGCCTCCGCGATCCAGCCCGCCTCCAGGGCGTCCGCGATCGTGCAGGGCGAGGGCCGGGTGCCGGCCACGACCTCGGTGAACGCGGCGAGTTCGGCGCGGTAGGCGGCGGTGAAGCGGTCCATGAAGAAGTCGTGCGGGGTGCCGGCCGGGAAGGTCACACCGGGCTCCACCGACCGGAGCGGCAGCTTGTCCTCCAGGCCGACCGCGATCGAGTCCTGGAAGCCGTGGATCTCCATGCGGACGTCGTAACCCCGGGCGTTGTGCCGGGAGTTGGAGACCACCGCGATCGTGCCGTCGTCGAGGGTGAGGATCGCGCCGGTGGTGTCGGCGTCACCCGCCTCCTTGATGTAGTCGGCGCCCCGGTTGCCGCCGACGGCGTACACCTCGGTGACCTCGTGGCCCGTCACCCAGCGGATGATGTCGAAGTCGTGCACCGAACAGTCCCGGAAGATCCCCCCGGAGGCGGCGACGTACGCGGCGGGCGGCGGCGCCGGGTCCAGCGTGGTCGACCGCACGGTGTGCAGCTTGCCCAGCTCGCCGCCCTGCACCGCCGCGCGGGCGGCGGCGAAGCCGGTGTCGAAGCGGCGGTTGTAGCCGATCTGGATCGGCACGTCCCTGCCCTCCACGGCCTTCAGCACCTCGACGCCCTCGCTCATGGCCTTGGCGACGGGCTTCTCGCAGAAGACGGGGACGCCGGCCTCGACGGCGGCGAGGATCAGCCCCGGGTGCGCGTCGGTCGCGGCGGCGATCACCACGCCGTCCACTCCGGCGGCCAGGACCGCCTCGGGGGAGTCGGCGACCTCGGCGCCGAACCGCTCGGCGGCGGCCTTGGCAGCCTGCGCGAAGGGGTCGGCGACGACGAGCGACTCGACGGCGTCGAGTCCGGACAGTGTCTCGGCGTGGAAGGCGCCGATGCGGCCGAGGCCGAGGATTCCGATACGCATGGGGGCTGACGCTCCTTGGGTGCGGTCGTGCGGGTTGCGCGGGTTGTGCGGGCTGGTGCGGCGGACCGAGGGGGCTGGAGGGGACTAGTCGAGGCCGCCGAGGACGTTCTGGTCCCAGTCGATCACCGAGCCGGTGACCACTCCCGAACGGTCGGACAGCAGGAAGACCACGAAGTCGGCGATTTCGTCCGGCTGGCCGAGCTTGCCCATCGGCAGCCGGGCCGCCGCCTGCTCGCGCCAGTCGTCGTCGGCGGCGTGGAACGTCTTCTGCGTCGCGTCCTCGCCCTCGGTCGCCGTCCAGCCGATGTTCAGGCCGTTGATGCGGACGCGGTCGAAGCGGTGGGCGTGCGCGGCGTTGCGGGTCAGGCCGATCAGCCCGGCCTTCGCGGCGACGTACGGCGCGAGGAACGGCTGCCCGCCGTGCGCCGAGGACGTGATGATGTTGACGATCGTGCCGGGGGCGCCCCGCGCCACCATGTCCGCGACCGCCGCCTGCATGGCGAAGAACGGGCCCTTGAGGTTGATCGCCACATGCGCGTCGAACAGCTCGGGCGTGGTGTCCAGCAGGGTGCCCCGGGAGGTGAGCCCGGCGGAGTTCACCAGGCAGTCGATCCGGCCGAAGGTCTCCACCACCCGGGCCACGGAGGACTTCGCCTGCTCGCAGTCCGCGAGGTCGGCCCGTACGAAGAGCGCCTTGCCGCCTGCCTCGGCCAGCCCGGCGAGCTCGGCCACGAGGGCCTCGCCGGGCTCGGGGCGGCGGCCGGTGACGGCCACCAGTGCCCCCTCCCGGACCGCGGCCCGCGCGACGGCCGCGCCGACACCCTGACTGCCGCCGTTGACGAGGACGACCTTGTCGTCGAGAAGTCCCATGGTGTGGTCCTTTCAGTCGCAGGTCAGTCGCAGGTCAGTCGCAGGTCAGTCGGCGCAGGTCAGTGGCAGGTCAGTGGCGCAGGTCAGTCGTAGGACAGTGGCAGGGCGACGTCGCTCTGCCATTCTTGTCAGTACAAACCCCTCGAACAACCAGCAGTGAGCCGTCAAAAACCCCTCAAGGAGCCTGCCGTGGGTCACCCCTTCCCGATCCGGGAGATCGCACGTCAGGCGGGCCTCAGCGAGGCGACCGTCGACCGGGTCCTCAACGCACGGGGCGGGGTGCGCGACAGCACCGCGCAGGAGGTGCACCGGGCCATCGCCGACCTGGACCGGCAGCGCACCCAGGTCCGGCTCGTCGGCCGCACCTTCATGGTCGACATCGTGATGCAGGCCCCGCAGCGGTTCACCTCGGCCGTGCGCGCCGCCCTGGAGGCCGAGCTGCCCGCCCTGCACCCGGCCGTGCTGCGCTCCCGCTTCCACTTCCGTGAGACCGGGCCGGTGCGGGAGCTGGTCGCCACCCTGGACCGGGTGGCGCGGCGCGGCTCCCAGGGCGTGATCCTCAAGGCACCGGACGTCCCCGAGGTCACCGCCGCGATCGGCCGGCTGGTGGCCGCCGGCATCCCCCTCGTCACCCTGGTGACGGACCTGCCCGCGAGCGCGCGGCTCGCCTGCGTAGGCATCGACGACCGGGCGGCGGGCGCGACCGCCGCGTACCTCATGGGCCAGTGGCTGGGCGACCGGCCCGGCCATGTGCTCACCAGCCTCAGCAGCGGTTTCTTCCGCAACGAGGAGGAGCGCGAGATGGGCTTCCGCAGCGTCATGCGCGCCCGTCACCCGGAGCGCTCCCTCGTCGAGATCGCCGAGGGGCAGGGCCTGGACGCCACCCAGTACGACCTCGTCCGCGCCGCCCTCGAACGCGACCCCGACATCCGCGCCGTGTACTCGATCGGCGGCGGCAACATCGCCACCCTGCGGGCCTTCGCCGACCTCGGCCGCGCTTGCGACGTGTTCGTCGCGCACGACCTCGACGAGGACAACACGAGCCTGCTGCGCGAGCACCGCCTGTCGGCAGTGCTCCACCACGACCTCCGTCACGACCTGCGCGAGGCCTGCCACATCCTCATGCGGGAACACGGCGCCCTGCCGCCCGCCGGGCCGACGCTGCCGTCGGCGATCCAGGTGGTGACGCCGTACAACATGCCGCCCCGGGGGGCGGCCGGCTGACGCGGGCCGCCACCCGGGGCGGATGCTCGCAGGCGCCTTTCGCCCGCCTCAGCTCTGCGGCGCCGGGGAGGCGGCCGCCGGGACGACGCGGCCCGCGCTGCGGTACGCCGTGACGCCCAGGGCCAGCAGCCAGTAGCTGAGGACGGCGCCCATCAGCGCGGTCGTGCCCCAGCCGTTCGCCGCGTAGAAGAACGCGGGGTCGTTGCCGAAGAACAGCGACGGCACGAACGCGAGGTTGATGCCCGCCAGGACGTGGGCGGAGCGGCCGGTCCAGCGCGGCAGCAGCCCGGTCCGGGCGACGGCCTGCCCGAGCGCGGTCAGGAAGATCGCCAGCATGAGGCGCGAGATCGACCCGTAGAGGATGTAGGTGCCGCTGACCTCGATCGTCGGGTCGATCGGGTGGTCGACGGCGATCACGGCACCCGCCTCCAGCCCCATCGAGACCAGCGTGACCGTGGCGTAGACGAGCCCCGTGGCGAACGCGATCGAGCCGATCCATTCGTGGGCGGGGGAGACGCGCCTGACCAGTTCCCTGAACGCCGTCACGAACACGACGAGGGACGCCAGCGCGACGATCCCGATCAGCAGCCGGGACAGGACGTTGCCGTCCGGCGGTGGGCCCGCATGGACGAAGTAGAGCGGTACCTGGACGATGAGGGCGACGGCGGCGACGACGGCGGCGAGGCCGGTCAGGCGCCGGGCGGCGGCTTCGGACATGGGTGTCCCCCGAGTTCTCGGCGAGGCGGATGCGGCGCCGGCGGCTTGCCTCGGTTTCGCCGGCCCTTGAAGCCTGCCGTCCCCGGCGCGCGCCGTCGCTGGGCCTGGGCGCCAAACCGGGGGTGGTCCTACCACCACCCCTACGGGTGCACGTCCACCCAGGATCCGCTCCCCGCGGAGCGCGACATCGCCTCCAGCACGGTCGCGCTGTGCACGGCGTCCGCGAGCGTCGCCCCGTACGGGGTGCCCTCGGCGACCGAGCGCAGGAAGCGGTAGGCCTCGACCACCTTCAGGTCGTCGTAGCCCATGCTGTTGGCGGCGCCCGGCTGGAAGGCGCCGTACTCGCCCGCGCCCGGGCCGACGTACACCGTGCTGACGGGCTGGTCCTGGTACGTGGTGCCGCGGCTGACGCCCAGCTCGTTCATGCGGCGGAAGTCCCAGAAGACGGCGCCCTTGGTGCCGTGGACCTCGAAGCCGTAGTTGTTCTGCTCGCCGACGGAGATACGGCAGGCCTCCAGGACACCCCGGGCGCCGGAGGCGAACCGCAACAGGCAGTTGACGTAGTCCTCGTTCTCGACGGGCCCGAGCTCGCCGCCGGTGGCGAGGGTGTGTCCGGCGGTGGCGCCGGTGGGGCGGGCCCTTTCGGGTACGAAGATCGCGGTGTCGGCGGTGAGGGAGGTGATGTCGCCGAGGAGGAAGCGGGCCAGGTCGGCCCCGTGCGAGGCCAGGTCGCCGAGGACTCCGCTGCCGCCGCGCTCCCGCTCGTACCGCCAGGTCAGGGCGCCGTCGGGGTGCGCCGCGTAGTCGCTGAAGAGACGCACGCGCGCGTGCGTGACCGTGCCGATCTCGCCGGAGACGATCAGCTCGCGGGCCACCTCCACGGCAGGCGCGTTGCGGTAGTTGAAGCCGACCGCTCCCTGTACGCCCGCCCGGGCGACGGCGTCGGCCACCGCGCGGGCGTCGCCGGCGGTCAGGCCGACCGGCTTCTCGATCCAGATGTGCTTGCCCGCCTCAGCCATCGCGACGCCGATCTCCCGGTGCAGGAAGTTCGGGGCGGTGATGCTGACGGCCCGCACGCGCGGGTCGGCGGCGACCTCGCGCCAGTCGCGGGTCGCCGTGGCGAACCCGTAGCGCTCGGCGGCCTCCTCGGCCCGGCCGGGCACCTCCTCGGCGACCGTCACCAGCTCCGGGCGCACGTTCAGCTGCGGGAAGTGGTGCGGCACGCGCGCGTACGCCTGGGTGTGCACCCGGCCCATCCAGCCGAACCCGACGACGGCGACACCCAGCACATCCACCATGACAGCCCCTCTTTGGACCGGTCCATCTCCTGTTCAGGCCACCCTGAAGGCGTGTTCCACGAGGTGTCAACCCTTTGACAACGCGAGGCAGCTCATGGAACGGTCCAAGGCATGAGACCGCCGACGATCCGTGACGTGGCCGAACGGGCCGGGGTGTCCAAGTCGCTGGTCTCCCTGGTGCTGCGCGGTTCCGATCAGGTGAGCGCCGAGAAGCGCGCGGCCGTCCTGCGCGCCGCGCACGAGCTCGGCTACCGGCCCAACGCGGCCGCGCGCAGCCTCAGCGAACAGCGCACCAGGACCATCGGCGTGCTCCTGCACGACCTGCGCAACCCCTGGTTCGTCGACCTGCTCGACGGCCTGAACTCGCTGCTGCACGCGGCAGGACTGCACATGCTGCTCGCCGACGCCCGCCTCAACCGCCGTATGGGCCACGACCTCACCGGCCCGTTCCTCGACCTCCAGGCCGATGGCCTGGTCGTGGTGGGCACCCTGCCCGACCCGGCCGCGCTCGGCGCTGTCGCCGCCCGCATCCCGGTGGTCGTCGCGGGCGCCCGCGAGCCGGTGCCGCCCGGCGTGGACGTCGTCGCGGGCGACGACGAGCGGGGCGCCCGCATGGTCACCGAGCACCTCATCGGGCTCGGCCACCGCCGCATCGCGCACATCGCGGGCTACGGCGCCGTCGGCGAGCTGCGCCGGCGCAGCTTCGAGGCGACGATGCGGGCGCACGGGCTGGCGGACCTGGCGTCCGTCGAGGCCGGCGACATGACCGAGGAGGGCGGCTACCGCGGCACCGTACGGCTGCTCGGCCGTCCCGAGCGGCCCACCGCCGTGTTCGCCGTCAACGACATCACCTGCGTCGGCGCCCTGTCCGCGGCCGAGGAACTGGGCCTGCGCGTCCCGCGCGACCTGTCCGTGGTCGGCTACGACAACACGAGCGTCTCCCGGCTGCGCCACCTGTGGCTGACCACCGTCGACAACGCGGGCCACGAGGTCGGCCGGCGCGCCGCCCGCTGTCTCCTCGACCGCCTGCGCGCCCCCGGGGGAGAGAGCAGCGTGCACCTGACCACGCCCACGCTGGAGATCCGGGGGACGACAGCGCCCCCTGGGTGAACTGGCGGTGCTCACGGCCCCGGGTGATCGTTGAAAGACCGTCCCCGTCCGTCCGCCAGGAGGGCCGTTCATGTCGGAGACCACGGCGACCGTGCCCGCGTCGCGTCGCCGCGACACCCGCGAGACGCTGCTGTTCGGCGGGGTCTACGGTGCCGTCCTGGCCAGCTCCCTGGTCGCCGCGCTCGGCGAGTACGGCCACACCTCCCGCGCCGACCGCGGTGAGGACGCCCTGTGGGTACTGGTGACCGCGTTCGCCTCCGCCCTCGCGCACGGCTACGCCCACGTCATCGCCGAACGCGGACCCCACCGCCGCTGGGAGGCCCTGCGCGTACTCCTCGACGAGTGGCCGCTCGTCGCGGCCGTACTCCCGTCCGTGCTGGTGCTCGCGGGCGCGGCGTGGGGATGGTGGCCGGCGGACGGCGTGGAGGGCCCGGCGTTCGTGCTGAACATCGCGCTGCTGTTCGTGCTGGGCGTGGTGACGGCGCGGGGGTCGGGACGGTCCTGGATGAGGTCGCTGTTCCTCGGGCTGGCGGACTCGCTGCTCGGGGTGGTCGTGGTGATCGCGAACGCGCTCATCCACTAGGGCGGCTTTCTTCACCCCTGACCTGGACGCCGGCGTCGCCTTCTGCCGGGCCCCCGACGAGCTCAGGCCCGCGTTCAAGAACCAGCCGCGGGCCAAGCCCGACCGGGGCGTGGGGGTACGGCGTCCGGACCACGTCAACTTCCCCGCCGCCGACGTGCTCGCCAACGCCGAGTTCCAGCAACAGCTCCCTGGGCGCCCGGCCCACCGAGCAGATCCGGCTCGACAGCGGGAGGATCGCGGCGCGCCGGCTGACGTAATGGTCGATGCCTCCATGGTCTTCGTCAGCGTCGCCGCGCTGCGCGGCTCACGGACGGCCGGGGAGAGCAGTGCGCGGCCCGCAGGCCCGCAAGCCGCTCTCAGGTGGCGTGGGCCTGCCGGACGTACCCGGCGATGAGGGCGTAGACCTCGCGGGCCTTCTCCTCGTCCTTGCCGTCGTAACCGTGGTCGACGCCCGCCACGTCGTGATGGGCGACCAGGGCGTTCGCGGCACGCAGACGCTCGGCGTAGCGGACGCCCTCGGCGCGCAGGAGGTCGTGGGCCGCGGTGACGAGCAGGGCCGGGGCGATGCCCTTGAGGTCGGCCTTGTCCGACGGGTGGGCCGGGGAGACCAGCGGGTCGGTGCGCCGCTGCGGGTCCGGGACGTACGACGTGTCGAAGACCTCGGCCATCCAGGGCCGCAGCACGGGCTTGGCGACGGCGGCCCGCTTGTCCCTGGCCTGTGTCGCGAGGTCCAGTGGCGCGTAGTGCAGGACCTGCAGCGCGATCGACGGGCCGCCTTCCTCCCTTGCCTGGCGCGCCACCGCCGCCGCGAGCCCGCCGCCGGCGCTCTGCCCGCCGACGGTGAGCCGGGCACCGTCCCAGCCGTGTTCCGCGCCGTGCTCGGCGATCCAGCGCACCACCTCGAAGGCCTGGCGTGGCGGGGCCGGGAAGGGGTGCTGCGGGGCGACCACGTAGTCGACGTTGATCACGACCACGCCCGCCTCGGCGGCGACGAACCGGCAGAACGGATCGTCGATCTCCGTCATCGCCAGGACGTAACCGCCGCCGTGGAAGTTGACGTGCACCGGCGGATTCGGCTTGTCGGTCGCGGGCCGGTACACCGTCACCGGGGCCGGTGCGACCGACGTCGGAACCGTCAACTCGCTGACGTCACGCGGGTACTCGGGCAAACGGGCGTGCCAGGAGGCCCGGGAGCCCGGCCCGCTCGCCCGTCGGTCGGCCAGTCGGGTGACACGTTGCATCGACTTGGCGACGAAGGCGGCCACCGCCGGCCTGGCCAGGAGGGACATGCGGTTCCGATCGTCGAGCCCGGGCGCCGTACCAGCCGTACTGGTTGACGTCACCCATCATCAGGTTTCCTGCTGATGGGGTGAGCAGAAGCTAGCACGATCAATCGCGCCTGGCCACGATCCGATAGGCATTCGACAGGCCCAGCCGATGCGCCAGGGGCCGTACCGCGAACCGGTCGAGGAGGGTGCCCACGATCAGCGCGGGTATCCCGGCGACGAGCAGCGCGCCGCGCGCCGTGCGGCGCAGGGCGCCCGGCCGCTCGGGCAGCCACGGTGCGTCGTCGCGCGGGGCCGTGTGGTCCAGCGCCAGCCATACGGCGGCCAGCAGGTCCACCGGGTCGTGCGGCTCGGCGTGCTGCTCGGCGACGACGGTGAAGCCGAGCTCCGTGAGCCGGCGCCGCAGGTTCGCGACCGGGACGAAGTGCAGGTGCTGCGGCTGGAGCCAGGGCAGCCACCAGCGGCCGAGGAGACGCGCGTAACGGCTCTGCGGGTCCGGAACCTCGATGAGCAGGTGACCGCCGGGGCGCACGGCCTGCCACGCGGCCCGTAGCTCCCGGTCGGGGTCGGTGCTGTGCTCCAGGTAGTGGAACATGCTCACCACGTCGTAGCCGGCGGCCAGCTCGGGCGCCAGTTCGGGGAAGCTGCCCCGGTGGCCGCGCTCCACCCGGCCCTCGCGTTCGGCGAGTTCGACGCCGTCGGTGAAGTCGAGCCCGTCGAAGACGGTGTCGGGCAGGACGTCGCGGGCGGCGGCGCAGAAGTGGCCGTGGCCGGTGCCGACGTCCAGCCAGTTCTTCGGCGTGGGATCGTGCGGCAGCATCGACTCGGCGCGGCCGCGGTACATCTTCGTACGGCCGCCGAAGGTGTCACCGAGCTTCTTCTCGCCCAGGCCGTCGTAGAAGTCGCGGTAGTAGAACTCCAGACCCGCCTCGTTCAGGCGCGGGTTCTGAAAGGTGTGCCCGCACCCCTCGCACCGGTCCAGGACGAAGCGGCCGGGTTTGTGCTGGAGCAGGTCGGTGGTGCGCAGGCGGGTGGTCAGCCGGTCCGAGCCGCACCAGGGGCAGGTGGTGGCACGGGGCTCGAAGAAGCGGTCCACGCCGTGGGCCAGGTCGGCCTGGTAGGCGGGGCGCAGTGCGGCGATCCGCGCGGCGGACCCGGCGTCACCGTGCGGCGCGGGCTCGGTGTCGTTCCGTTCGGTGGACCTGGTCTCGTCGCTCATCACAACTCCCTGGCCAGCTCGTCGAGATGGACTGCTGCGGCACGGGCCCCGCCGGCGGCGCGGAACGCCGTACGGATCCGGTCGGCCGCCGCGCGGCAGTCGGGCTCGTCCAGCACGGTGTCGAGGGCCGCGCCCAGCTTCCGCGCGGTGACCCGGCCGAACCGCACCCGCACCCCGGCGCCCGCGTCCGCCACCTGCCCGGCCACGACCGGCTGGTCGTCACGGATCGGCGCCACCACGAGCGGGACCCCGTGCCACAGCGCCTCGCACACGGTGTTGTGTCCGGCATGGCAGACCACCGCGTCAACCCCCCGCTCCAGCAGGGCGAGTTGGGGTACGGACGGCACGACCAGGATGTCCTTGTCGTCGCCCGGCGCTCGCAGTGTCCCCCCGGGATCGACGATCACCCCCTGCACCCGGTCCGCCCGCTCCCGCAGGGCGTCGCGGCACATCTGGAGGAAGCGGCCGCCGACGTCGGTGTTCGCGGTGCCGAGGGTGACCAGCACGGTGGCCCGGCCGGCGTCGAGCCACCCCCACGGGAAGTCGGACGGGGAAGGACGGTCCGCGATCGAGGGGCCGACCCAGCGGACGCCGGACACCTGCCCTGCCAACTCCGGTGTGCTGAAGGCGAGTACGAGGTGTGGTGAGAACCGGGGGTCGGCCGTGCCCGCCGGATCCCCGATCGTGGCCCGCAGGCCGGTCAGCCGCTCCTCCAGCCACTCGCGGACCTTGGGTAGCCCGGACAGCGGGTCGGTGAACTCGGCCGACGTGGTCGCGGAGGTCGTCCACGGCACCCCCAGCCGCTCCGCCACCAGCGCGCCCGCGAAGGCCTGTTGGTCGGCGACCACCACGTCAGGACGGAACTTTTCGACCGCTCCCCGCACCCCCGGCGCCATCGCCTCGGCCAGCGGCAGCAGATACCACTCCCACAGGAACCTCAGCGCCTCCGGCCCGCGCAGTTCGGGCGGCCGGCTCCCCTCCATGGCCCCGGCGCACGCGAACACCTCGGCCCCGTCACCCGCGAGCCGCCGCACCAGTCGGGGATCGGCGCACACCCAGGCCACTCGGTGCCCCCGGGCGCGCAGTTCGGCGGCCACGCCCACCGTCGGGTTGATGTGCCCGGTCAACGGCGGTACGACGAACAGGAATCCGCTCACCGCGCCGCCATCCCCGCCCGTGCGCGGGCCCGGTCGATCAGGGACAGGACGGCCCCGCCCACGACGCCCGACGCCTCCACCAGGACCGAGTGCTCGTGACCCGGCACCACCACCGTCCGGCAGTCCGGCAGCGACGACTCAAGCCGGGGCGCCAGTTCGACGAGATCGGAGTCGCCGCCGTACACACCGAGTACCGGACAGCGCACCGCCCGTATCTGATGCCCCGTCAGTACCCTGCTGGCCGGGATGTCCTGGCCGAGGGTGGTCTCACGGGCGAGTCGGGCCGCTCCCTTGGCCAGGCGCGCGGTGTTGTGACCGCGGTTCGCGGTGATCCACGCGAGGGCGTCGGGCTCGTTGTACGCCAGCTGGGTCAGCACGCGGTTCAGGATGCCGCCGAGCTTCACGGCCCAGGCCGCGGTGGCGGGTTCGGACTCGATCAGGCAGACGCTCGCGGCCCGCTCCGGGTGGCGTGCCGCGTACCCGAAGGCGATCGTGCCGCCGTAGGAGTTGCCGACCAGGTGCACCGGGCCGGTCACGTCCAGACGGTCGAGCAGCGCCTCCAGGTCGTCGATGTTGTCGTCCAGGGTGTAGCCGCGGGCAGGGCGTTCGCTGCGGCCGTGACCCCGCAGGTCGTACATGACGACGTCGAGGCCTGCCGCCGCGAACGCGGGGGCCACGGTGAAGTAGTAGCTGGCCAGGCTGTCGGTGAGCAGTCCGTGCACGAGCACCACCGTGGCGATGGGCTCGCGGCCCTCCCGGGGGCCGATCCGCTGCACGTGCAGCCGGACGGTGCCGGTGTCGACCTTCGTCATGCGTCAGCTCGCCCCCGCCGCCTTCAGGCTGGTCACGACGTACTCGACGAGCCGTCCGACCGTCAGCTCGATGATTTCCTCGAACTCCATCCCGGCCAGGAACTCGGCGAAGTTGACCTGTTCGCCGTACCGCTCCTGCAGAAGGCCGGCCAGCGCCACGAGGTCGATGCTCTCCAGCTCCAGGTCGCGGTTGAACGTGGTGGACATGCCGATCTCGACGTCGTCGAGGCCGTACTCGTCCTCCAGGAGCTTCGCGAGCATGCCGGTGATGTCGCCGAGGACGGACTCCTCGTCGGCGGTCACGGGGGTGTGGGGGCTCATCGGTCGTACTCCTTCGCTTCGGTGGGGCCCGTCGTCCAGGCCACGACATAGGCCCGCTCCGGCAGGCCGGGCGGGTTGGCGGCCGGGGTGCAGTGCACGGTGTAGGCGCGTTCCAGTCGGCCCGAGACGGTCAGCCGGTCGCCGCCCGGTGTCGCGTCGAGCACCGCGAAGTCCCTTGGCCGACCGCCGAATCCGGTGCCCTCCGCCTTGGCGACCGCCTCCTTCGCCGTCCAGAAACGGGCGAACCACAGCGCCTCGGAATCGTCGGTGGTGATCAACAAGCGCTTGAGCAACCGGAGTTCGTCCGCGTCCAGGGCGACGTCCAGGGTCTCCGGTGAGCGCTCGGTGACCTCCTCGATGTCGATGCCCGGGCCGGGCCCGGGCGTGTGCGGCCGGACGATCGCGACGCCCGCCTCCGCGCGGTGGGCCAGCGACACGTCCAGCGGGGGCAGCGTCCGACCGTGCATTCCGGTGACGTACGGGCGGCCCAACTCGTCGTTGCGCACCCGTAGCTCGGCAGGAAAGACAGGGCCCTCGCCGTGTTCCCACAGCCACCGTCGCACGGCGTCCTTGACCGCGATCCGGCCCAGGAGCCACTGCCGGCGCCCGCGCGGGGCGTGCTCGGCGTACTCCGCACGCTCCGCGCCGCCCAGTGAATTGCGCATGATCAGCTCGCGGGAGGCCAGGTCCGGCCACCGCTCGTGCAGCAGCGACCAGCCACCCGGCCGGGCCTCGGAGAGCGTGTTGCGCTCCGGGAAGCGTTCGACGGGACGGGTCTTCGGGTCGTTGTCGAAGCGGCGGTCCTGCCAGCCGTACACCTCCGCCCACACCGTGCCGTCGACCGTCAGCTGGACGTCGGCCTCCAGGACGGTGTCGGTGAGCGAGGTGATCCGCACGAGGCACGCCACCTCGGTACCCGGCGCCGGGTGCGGCCCGTGGAACCGCATCTCACGCATCCCGACCGGGAACACGACGGTCCGCTCGGTGCGGGTCGCCATGATCCAGTAGCCCAGGATCTGGCCCACGTTGTCCAGCAGGGCGCCCGGCGCGGGCGGGGTGGTGATGACGCCCCGCACCTGCCTCTCACCGATCGCGGTCAGCTCGGTGACGCCCTGGAACGCCGGGCCGTGGAACATCCACCGCTCCCCGTAGAGCTGCGCCGCGGTGTGGTCCGGGGTGCGCTCCGCGGCGGGGTCGGTGTGCCAACGGGCGGGCGTGTGCGCCGGGTACGCGGGGGCGAGTTCCACGACGGCACGGGCGCGGGGACCGAAGGAGACGGCGAGGCGGTTCGGGCCCTCCGGTCTCGCGGTGACCTCTACGTCGACGGCGGGCGTCGCGGTCAGCCACTCCTCGAACCGCGCCCCGTGCACGGCGACGGGCACGGCCCCGGGGGACGCCTCCCGCGCCGCGTCCATGAGGTGCTGCACGATCGTCGTCGCCGGAACGACGGGCCAACGGTCGGTCATGTCCGGCCAGTTGGGGCGCTGAGGGAAGAAGCAGTGGTCGAGGAGGTAGGGCATGGTGTCGGGAGAGACGTGGACGGTTGTGCGCCAGGGGGTGGGGGCGGCGGGTGCGACGGTCGGGGCGGTGGGCGCAACGGCGCGGGCGGGAGCCGGGGCTGGTGCTGGGACCCGTGCCGCGCGACGCCCGTTCGCGGTGATCAGTGCCGCTGCCGTGTCCGCCGTGTCGCGCAGGAGCGCGCTGAGTTCCGCTGCGACCGGGTGACGCCGGGCGAGTGTGTCCAGCGGTGACGGGACGGCTTCACCAAGGGTGCTCATGATGGCTCGGGCAGCGGCTGGAGCGGGGGACGACGGTGCCCGGCCCGGGTGCGTCGTGCCGAGCTCGGCGCGCAGTTCGGCGATGGCCTGTGGGGCGAGGGAGACGAGCGCGCCGCCGAGGTCGAGCTGTACGGGCGGCCGCTGTGGCCGCACGGTGGTGGGGGCGGCGGGGTGGTCGGCTCGTGCGGCGCCGGGTGCCGCCGGGGCGTGCGCGTGCTCGGGTCGTCGTAGCGCCGGAGCGACGCTCGCGCCCGCCGTCCACAGCGCGGTCGTCACCCTCAGCAGTTGGGCGAGGCCGGTGCGGTGGGGGGAGTTGGCGGGGACGACGAGGTGGTCGCGGGTGCCGAGGGTGTCGCCGATGAGCGAGCCGAGCTGTCCGGGGCCGACCTGCACGTACGTCCGGTGTCCTGCCGCGTGGAGGGCCTCCGTGAGCTGTCGGAAGCGGACGGGTTCCAGGAGGTGGCGGACGAACAGGGCCCGTATCTCCGCCTCGTCGTCGGGGAAGGGCGCGGCGGTGGTCCCGGACCACACGGGCACGGTGGGCCGGTGCAACCGGAAGCGCCGGGCGGCCTCCTTGATCGGGCCCAGGTAGGGCTCCAACATCGGTGTGTGGAAGCCGGAGCGGAACGGCAGCACCTGGCTGAGCACGCCCCGCGCGCGGAAGGACCGTACGAACTCCTCGACCGCCGCGTCCGGACCGCACACCATCGACTGGCCGGGCGCGTTGTCGTGGGACAGCACGAGCCCCGCCCCCGCCCACTCCTCCTTCAGGGCGGCGAGCACGCGCTCCGCGGAAGCGCCCAGCGCGCCGAAGGCGAGACCCGGGACGCTCACCGTGTCCGGGTCGAAGGCCGCCATGAAGGCGTCCACCTCGTCCCCGGAGTACAGCCCGGCCGCCGTCATCGCCGTCCACTCGCCGACGCTGTGCCCGGCGACCGCGTCCGGTACGACGCCCGTACGGCGCAGCGCGGCGTCCAGCAGGCGACCGACGGCGACCACACCGAAGCCGTGCCGGGCCACGTCGTCGACGCGGCCCCGTTGGACCGGCGGGCCGGGCAGCCCGAAGTGGGCCGCCACGTCGTCGACCTGCGGGGTGAACTCGCCCTCCAGGCCAGGGAAGACGAAGGCCAGCTTCCCCGCTTCGGACGCCCCGGTGCCGAGCAGCGGGCCGGGCCGGAACCAGACGTCGCTCCGGCCGTTCCAGGCCCGCCCCTTGGTGACCGCCCGACGGGCCAGGGCGAGCCGCTTGACGGTCGGCCCGACGATGCCGACCCGGGTCCGCCCCGCGTCCGGATGCGGGAGCGCGGGGTCGAGACCGGCGGCGCGTACGGAGTCGTCGTCTGCGTCGAGCAGGGCGGCGAGCCGGTCGGGACTGTCGGCGGCCAGGAGCAACACGGGCTCGGGTTCGGTGACATTGAGGGCGGGCGTCGGCGGTGGTTCGGCTGTGCGTGCGCAGGGGGTGAGGACTGCGACCCCGTGCGTCGGTCGCTCCGCAGTCCTCGGGGCCTCCTCCAGCACCACATGCGCGTTGATCCCGCCGAACCCGAAGGCGTTCACGGCGGCGCGCCGGGTCGGGCGGTCGGCGGACGTCTCCCACGGGGCCGCCCTCTCCAGCGTGCGGAACCGTGTCGCCGCCAGCGCCGGGTGGGGGTCGTCGCAGTGGAGGGTCGGAAGGAGGGTTCCGTGGTGGAGGGCGAGGGCGGCCTTGACGAGTCCGGCGACTCCGGCGGCAGGCATGGTGTGGCCGATCATCGACTTCACCGAGCCGATCACCGCACGCCCGCTGCCCTGCTCCCGGCCCGTGCTCTCCGAAGGCCCGAACACCTCCGCCAGCGTTGCCAGTTCGGCCGTGTCGCCCGCCGGTGTCGCCGTGCCGTGTGCCTCCAGCAGGCCGACGGAGCCGGGCTCGGCCGGGTCCAGTCCGGCAGCCCGCCAGGCCTGGCGCACGGCCTGTGCCTGGCCGCCGGGGTCGGGGTTGACCAGGCCCGCCGCACGTCCGTCGCTCGCCACCCCCGTGCCCCGGATCACCGCGTAGATCCGGTCGCCGTCGCGCTCGGCGTCGGCCAGCCGCTTGAGGACGACCACACCCGTGCCCTCGCCGATCAGGATGCCGTCGGCGTCCCGGTGGAAGGGCCGGATGCGTTGGCTGGGGGAGAGGGCGCGCAGTTGGGAGAACACGCTCCACAGCGTGATGTCGTGGCAGTGGTGGACGCCCCCGGCGAGCATCAGGTCGCAGCGGCCGGTGGCGAGTTCCCCCACGGCCTGGTCGACCGCGACGAGCGACGAGGCGCACGCCGCGTCCACGGTGTACGCGGGGCCGCGCAGGTCGAGCCGGTTGGCGACCCGGGAGGCGGCGAGGTTGGGCACCAGACCGATGGCGGACTCGGGGCTGTCGGGTCCCAGGCGGTCGGTGAACGCGGCGCGGACGCGGTCGAGTTGGCCGGGCGTCAGGTCGGGCAGCAACTCGCTGAGCGTCCGGACGAGTTGACCCGCCGTACGCACCCGCTGGTCCAGCCGGACCAGGCCGGGAGTGAGGTAGCCGCCCCGGCCGAGGACGACACCGACGCGCCCCCGGTCGGGGAGGCGGTCGGTGCCGCCCGCGTCGTCGAGGGCCGCGGCGGCCACGTGCAGCGCGATGAGCTGGTCGGGCTCTGTGCCGGCCACCGAGTGGGGCATGATCCCGAACCGGGTGACCTCCACCTCGGCCAGCCCGTCCACGAACCCGCCCCGCCGGGCGTACACCCGGTCCGCGACGGCCGGTTCGGAGGCGGTGCCGGGACGGTAGTAGCCGGGGTCCCAGCGCCCGTCAGGCACCTCGCCGATCGCGTCCACGCCGTCCCGCAGGTTCCGCCAGTACGCGTCCAGGTCGGCGGCGCCGGGCAGCAGCACCGCCATCCCCACGACGGCGACGGGCACTTGACGGTGCGTCACGGCGACGCTCACCAGCCCGACGCGGTGTAGACGACGGACGTGGCCGACGGATCACCCCAGGCGAGCTCCCGCAGCAGGGCCGCGGTGCCCTCCTCGGGGTCGATCAGCCGGATGCCGCGCCGGGCGTACTCGCGGGCCAGTTCCGGGCCCACCATGCCGGTATGGCCGCCGCCGGGCGCCCACGGCCCCCAGTGCACGGTCAGGGCCCGGCGTCCGGTGCGGACGGCCCACCCGGTGCCGAGGGCCTCCAGGGCGTCGTTGGCGGCCGCGTAGTCCGCCTGGCCCCGGTTGCCCAGGACGGCGGAGATGCTGCCGAACAGCACCGCGAAAGCGGGCCCCTCGGGCAGCTCCTCCAACGCCGTGAACAGGGCGCCCGCGCCCGCCGCCTTGGTGCCGTACACGCGCTGGAAGGACTCGGCCGTCTTCTCGTCGATGAGCCGGTCCTCGATCACGCCCGCCGCGTGGACCACACCGTCGAGTCGTCCGTGCTCGGCGTGGATCTCCTTGACCGCCTGGCGCACCGCCTCGGGTTCCCGGAAGTCCACCGAGCGGTAGCGGACCCGGCTGCCGAGCGCGGTGAGCTCCGCCAGCGTGGCGGTGATCTCCCGCTGTGCGAGGACGAGCGAGGCGGCACGGTTGATCTCGGCCGGTGTCAGGCCGCCCCGGGAGGCCAGTACCGCGCGCAGTTCGGCGGCGGTGCGGGCACCGGCGGTCGCCCGGTCCTCGGGCCCGTCGGGGGCGGGGGTCCGGCCGAGCAGCTCGACGCGGCACCGGGAGGCGGCGGCGAGCGCGACGGCGAACCGCGCGGTGATGCCCCGCGCCCCGCCGGCCAGCACAATCACCGAGTCGCGGTTGAGGCCGAGCGCGGCGGCCTCGGCCACCCCGTCTCCGGCCGGCCCGGCACCCGTGGTGCCCAACGTGCCGAGCGGCGTCTCCACGAGCTCCAGGCCGTGCCGTCCGGTCGCCGTGCGCAGGACCACCGGGGCCCCGTCGGGGGCGGTCAGCTCGGCGACCAGCGCCTCCGCGACGGCCCCGGGCGCGGTGTCGGCGAGGTCGACGACTCGCGCGACCATGTCCGGATACTCCCGCGCCACCGTACGGAACAGCCCGTGCAACCCCGCCGTCCCCGGGTCCGGTGCATCACCGCCGGCGGGCCGGGCGGCCAGCAGCCGGCGCGGGCCACGGGCCAACGCGGCCTTCAGCACCGGGAACGCGTCGGGCAGCACCGGCGCGCCGTCCGCTGCGAGCGGGGCGAGGTACAGCACCCCGTCAACCCCGTCAGCACCGTCCGCCTCCGTGAGCAGGTGCTCCCGAGCGCGTACGACGACATCGGCCCCGTAGGAGACCAGCTTGGCCCGCACCTCCTCGGCCACGCCCCCCGCGCCGTCGCCGAGCACCACGAACCGTGTGCCGGACAGGGTGGTGGCGGGGTCGGCGGAGCCGCCCCGGGCGAGGGGGACCGGCCGCATCAGATAGCGCTTCGGGGCGTCGCCGGTCACGTCGGCGGCGGGGGGCTCGTCCGCAGCAGAGGGGTGCGTGTCCGGGACCTGCGCCGCGGTGGCGGGCTGCTCCACCGAGGCCCTCGGTGCCGGGGCGGCGGGCGGCTGCTCCGGGGCCGCCGGACCCCCGGTCGGGCCCAGCCGTGCCGTCAGCCACCCCGTCACCGCGGCCGCCGTCCGCGCCTTCGCCAGCTCCTCCAGCTCGGCGTCGTCCAGACCGGCGAGGTCCGTGGCGTCCCCGGCGCCCAGGCGTCTGGCCAGCTCACCGGCGATCTCCGCGCGCTTGATCGAGTCGATGCTGAGGTCCGCCTCCAGGTCGAGGTCGGGCTCGATCATGTCCACGGGGTAGCCGGTGCGCTCGCTGATGATCTCCAGCACCATCCGCTCCACGTCCGTCACCCCGGGAGACTCGTGGCTCGGGACCGGCTCGGGCTCCGGTACGGCCGCGGGTGCGACCTGGGCCTCGACCGCAGTTGGTGCGACCGGCGCCGCAACCGTGGCCGGTGCGGCGATCCGCTCCCCGGGCACCGCCCCGAAGTACGTCAGCAGCACGTCCCGCTGGGCGGCGACCATCTCGCGGCTGGTGCGCAGGAACTCGGCGATCAGGGCGTCCCGGTCGGACGGGACGCCGTGTGGGGGGTTCGTCGTCACAGTCGTCTCCACGACTCGTCGGGCCGGTGCGAGCGCACCGGGCAGGAGTTCTCCGGCGGCGGTACGCACCAGCTGTCCGTCCACCGTCCAGCCGGGCCGCTTGGGCACCGGCGTACGTACCGCGTCGACGGCGTCCCGGCCGCGCAACAGCCACCCGGTGCGCACCGGCAGCCCCGCCACTGCGAGTTGGGCCAAGGCATCGAGCCAGCCGGGCAGGCCGCTGTCCGGGCGCGGCTCGCACGCCACCGCGCGGTGCGGGCGGTCGCCCAGGATCTGCCCGACCAGCCGGGTCAGCACGGACCCCGGTCCCGCCTCGACGAAGACGCGGGCGCCCGCCTCGTACATCGCCTCGACCTGCTCGACGAAGGCGACCGGGGCGCCGATCTGGGCGGCGAGTTCGGCCCGTACCGCGTCCGCGTCTGCGGTGTACGGGGCGGCGGTGCGGTTGGCCCACACCGGGAACTCGGGCGGGCGTACGGGGCGCGCCGCGAGTGCCTCGGCGAACCGGTCGGCGGCATCGGCGACCAGCGGGCTGTGGAAGGCGCACGCCACCGGGATGCGCTTGGCAGCGAACCCGGCCTCGCGCAGCAGCCGTACCGCGTCGGTGACGGCGTCCCCCGGGCCGGAGATCACCGTCTGCCGGGGCGCGTTGCGGTTGGCGACGACCACCGACTCCGGCACGCCGCCCGCCCGCAGCGCCCGTAGGACGTCCTCGGCACCGGCCGACACGGCGGCCATGGCACCCGGGTCGTCCCCGGCGGCCGCGAGGATGGCGGCAGCCCGCTCCGTGCTGAGCTCCAGCAGGGTGCCGGGGTCGAGGGCCCCGGCCGCGCACAGGGCGACCAGTTCGCCGTAGCTGTGCCCGGCCGCCATGTCGGGGCGCACTCCCGCCGTCGTGAGCAGGGCGTGCGCGGCGAGCCCGGCGATGCCGAGTGCGGGCTGCGCGGCCCGGGTGTCGGTCAGCGCCTCCAGCTGCCGGTCGCGCACGACGTCGTCGAACGGGGTCGGCGGATAGAGCACGTCGGCGTGGCCGCTCCCGAGTTCGAGGCAGTGCCGCAACTCCGGGAAGGCTACGAAGACATCGGCGAGCATCCCGACGCGCTGACTGCCCTGACCGGGGAAGAGGAACGCGACTTTGCCGGGAGCCCCCTCGGCGGCGAGACGGTGGCCCCCAGGCGTCTCCTGCCCCGGCAGGTGAATCCCTCGCGCCGGATCGTGCTCCCCGGCCAGCGCTCGCCTGAGTCGGCCGATCAGCCCCTCCACGTCGGTCGCCACGACGGCGACCCGGACCGGCTCGCGGACCGGGTCGGACCGGTCGGAGCGACGGGCGGCGCTCAGCGCGAGGTCGCGCAGCCGCCAGGGGCGGCCGTCCGCCTCGGCGGCCTTCAGCAGTTCCTCGATCGCGCGGTGCGCCGCCGCCGTGTCCCGACCACGGAAGATGAACAGCTCGGCGGGCCACGCGTCGAGGCCCTGCTCCGGCGGAACGCCGTCCGCGTGGGCGGCGAGCACCACGTGGAAGTTGGTTCCGCCGAAGCCGAACGCGCTGAGCCCCGCGAGGCGTTGCTCCGCCGGAGCCGCCCAGGGCAGGGCCTGCCGGTGGAAGACGAAGGGGCTACTGCCCTCCTCCCAGGCCTTGTTGGGCCGATCGACGTGCAGAGTGGGCGGGCGGACGCCGGTGTACAGCGCGAGCACGGTCTTGATCAGGCCCGCGAGTCCGGCGGCGCACTTGGTGTGGCCGATCTGCGACTTGACGGAACCGAGCACACACCCGCCGGGCCGCGCCCCGGCCGCGTCGAACACCTCACTCAGTACGGTGAGTTCGGTACGGTCACCCACCACGGTCCCGGTGCCGTGCGCCTCGACGAGACCGACGTCGGCAGGGGAGACGCCCGCGTTGCGGTAGGCCCGCTCCAGCGCGGTCCGCTGGCCCTCGGGACGGGGTGCCGTGAGCCCGAGCGAGCGGCCGTCACTCGCGCTGCCGACTCCCTTGATCACACCGTAGATCCGGTCGCCGTCGCGCTCGGCGTCCGCGAGCCGCTTCAGTACGACGCAGGCGACGCCCTCGCCGAGCGCGATGCCGTCCGCCGAGGAGTCGAAGGCACGGGAGCGGCCGGTGGGGGAGAGGGCGTGCACCGACGAGAAGAGGACGTAGTCGTTGATGCCGTTGTGGAGGTCGGCGCCGCCGCACAGCACGACGTCGCTGGTGCCGCCGACGAGTTCCTTGCAGGCGACGTCGACCGCGGCCAGGGACGAGGCGCAGGCCGCGTCCACCGTGTAGTTGGCACCTCCGAGGTCCAGGCGGTTGGCGATGCGTCCGGAGATGACGTTGGCGAGCATGCCGGGGAAGGAGTCCTCGGTGAGCTGGGGCAACTGCTCGTCGAGGCCGTCGGGGACCTTCCCGTAGTACGACGGCAGTACGGCACGCAGCGTCGCCGCGTTGGACAGGTCGCTGCCCGCCTCCGCGCCGAACACCACCGAGGTGCGCGAGCGGTCGAAGTCCCGTCCGCCGTCGCCGTATCCGGCGTCCTCCAGGGCGCGCCGTGCGGCCTCCAGGGACAGCAACTGGACCGGCTCGATGCCGCCGAGGGAGGCGGGCGGGATGCCGTAACGCAGCGGGTCGAAGGGGATCGGGGGGAGGAAGCCGCCCCACTTGGATGCCGTGGTGCCCTGGGCGTGGTGGACGGCCGGGTCCCAGCGCTCGGGCGGCACCTCGGTGACGGCGTCGTGGCCGCCGAGGATGTTCGCCCAGAACGCGGGCAGGTCGGGCGCCTGCGGGAACATGCAGGCCATGCCGACGACGGCGACGTCGAGCGGGGCGGGCGCCGCGGGCTCCGGGACGGTGCCGACGCCCAGGCGCGTGCGCAGGGCCTCGGCCCGCGCAGTGAGGAAGTCGGCCGCGCCCGTCGTCACCGACCGGTGCAGCGCCTCGACGGTGGTGGTCGCCGAGCGCAGTACGGCGACCTCCCCGGCCATGAACATCCCTTCGGCGAGCTGCCGTTGCTCGTCCACGGGCGCGATCGCCCCGCCCGCGTCGCGCTCGACCCCCTTGCTGGCGATGCGCAGCCGCCCGACGTTGAGCCGCTCCAACTCCTCCCAGATGCCCCGGTCGGGCACGCCGTCGGCACGCAGCCGGGCCTCGTGCTCGCGGTAGTCGGCGGTGAACGGGCTGGGCACGCAGCGGGTGGCGTGACCGGGCGCGGTCTCCAGCAACGTCGTACGGTCCGCGTCCAGCACCCGGCGCTGGAACAGGGGCCGGATCGCGCCGTGCGCCACGGCCTCCTCGGTGAACAGGTACGCCGTGCCCATGAGGACACCTACGGCCGCCCCGCGCGCGGTGAGGGGAGCGGCGAGCGCGGCCACCATCGCCGCCGACCGCTCGTCGTGGACACCGCCCGCGAAGAACACTTCGATGCCGGCCGCGGGGACGTCGGGGTGGTCCTCCAGGAAGTCCTCAAGGACCGCCGACTGCGCCTCCCACAGCGGGAAGCTGCCGCGCGGCCCGACATGCCCGCCGCACTCGGCCCCCTCGAACACGAACCGGCGCGCCCCGGCCCGCAGGAACTGCCCCAGCAGACCCGGTGAGGGCACGTGCAGGAAGGTGCGGATCCCGTCCCGCTCCAGCGCCTGAGCCTGGGACGGACGCCCGCCCGCGATGATCGCGTGCGTGGGCCGCAGTTGCCGTACCGCCTCCAGCTGCGCGGTCCGTACGTCCTCCGGTGCGAAGCCGAGCACACCCACGCCCCAGGGCCGGTCGCCCACGGCGGCCCGGGTCCGCGTGAGCATCTCCCGCGCCTGGTCACCGCTCGCCAGCGCCAGCGCGAGAAACGGCAGCGCGCCGTCCCCGGCGACGGCGGCGGCGAACGCGGCCCCGTCACTGACCCGGGTCATCGGCCCCTGGGCCACGGGCAGCCGGGTGCCGAGCGCCCGGCTCATCGCCGAGTCCGACCGCAGCGCCCCGGCCGGAACCTCGTCGCGTACGGCGTCCCGCACCGCGTCCCTCAGGGCGCGCACCGTGCGCCCGACGTCACCCCAGCGGTCGGCGAAGCGGGCGGCGAGGAAGCCGTCCTGACCCACCGGCAGCAGCTGGCTGCCCGGGTCCTGCGCGCCCAGTGCCGCCGCCACCGCCTCCGGGTCGTCGGCCGGGATCCGCGGGGCATCCGGGCCGCGGCGGAGCAGCGCGCGGTGACCGGCCAGGACGACGGTCTCCGAGCCGTCCATGGAGCGCAGCGCCGCCGCGGCAGACTCCGGCAGCGCGGACTCGGCCAGCAGCGCGAGCTGGGTGTCCAGGACGACGCCGGCCGCCCCGCCCGCCACTGCGGCGGCGGCCGTCCGGGGGCCGATACCACCGCAGGCCCACACCGGGAGCTCCACATCGGGCGCGGCGAGCAGCTGCTGCAGCAGAACGAAGGTGCCGAGCTCGCCGATGCGGCCGCCGCACTCGCTGCCGCGAGCGATCAGCCCGTGCGCCCCGGCACGGACCGCCTCGCGCGCGCCGTCCAGGTCCGTGACCTCCACCAGCACGCGGTACCGCGCGGCCACGTCCCGCACCCGCCACGCGGCGTCCGGGGCGAGGACGACCGTACGGAGGCCGCTGCGGGGGCGCGGGGCACCGGGCTCGGGGGTGCTTGGTTCGTGGGGGTCTGGTTCGGAGGGGCGAGGGTCGGGGGGGAGGTCCGCAGGGTTCAGGCGGCAGCGTGGGCCGATGCGGACTCCGAAGTGGCGCCCGGGTCCCATGCGGCGGAGGCGCGCCAGGGCCTCCCGGGCTCTTCGGTCGCCGGTCGCCAGGTCCAGTACGCCGAGCCCGCCGGCGCGGGCGACCGCCGCGGCGAGCCTGGGGTCGGGCTCACCGAACGGGGTGATGCCGATGATCATGTCCTGGGAGCGCACAGCGGGCGTCATGATTCTCCGAATCAGGTGAAACCGCACGGTGGGGGGGCGGGACAACAAAAACGGCGAATCGGAATCCGCCGGGAGGGCATGAGGGGCCGGAGCGCGTGCTGTTGTTACTCGCGGGTCAATGTTGAACGACTGCGGCAGTGTGGCGCCGTCGTGATCCGGTCAATCATCGCCGTGGCTCCGAGGGTCGGAAAACGGCCCAATCCCCTTACTTGACGCACCAGTTCACGCCCATCTCACATCGGCGAAACATGGTTGGCCCAGGGGTGGGGAGCCGTTGGTGCGGCATGTCCGAATAGGGGTGCACTTCGCCGCCCCGCGGCGGTCACCGAGGAGTTTCCGTTCTTGACGACCTCGCCGGAGGGTGAGAGGCGGGCCGCCCCCGGCGCTCGGCGCGGTCCGCGTCGGTGCCTCCCGCACCGGCCGCGGAGGCGGGCAGTGCTGCGGAAGGAACGCGGGGGAGGGGTGACGCGGTTGTCGGGGCACGGCGGGGCGTGCGGTAGGGTTTACCTGCGTGTTCACGCGGTCCGCCGCGAGACGCGCAACGGGACGTGGCGCAGCTTGGTAGCGCACTTGACTGGGGGTCAAGGGGTCGCAGGTTCAAATCCTGTCGTCCCGACTGGAGACAGTCGCAGGTCAGGGCCGGTTTCGGAGACATCCGGAACCGGCCCTTGACCATTGTTGGGGACCAGTTGGGGACCGGCGTCCTTGACCGAGGTCAGCGGGTCACGACGATCGGACTCGGCAGTGAGCGTGGTGCGCGCAGCACGCTGAGGTGCGCGGAGAGCGCCGCCCCGGCGGCCGTGATCTTGTGTACGTCCGGGTGCAGGTAGCGCTGAGTGGTGGTCAGGGATCCGTGGCCGGCGATGCGTCGCAGGACGTGGACCTGCACGCCTGCGTCGGCGAACCAGGTCAGTCCGGTGTGCCGGAGGTCGTGGCGGCGCAGGTGCTCGTAGCCGAGCTTGGTGACCACGTCGTCCCAGTGTGTGGCGTCGCGCAGGACGGCGGTGGAGATGCGTCCGCCGCGCGGGCCGGTGAACAGGCGGGCGTCGGGATTCGGGCCGGCGGACAGGATGCGCTGGGCGACGAGGGGGCGGATCTCATCGACGATGGGAACCTTGCGGGCCCGCTTGCCCTTGGTGCTCTTGTCGGTCAGTCCGCCGGGCGCGGGTGTGGTCTGGCGTCGAACGGTCCAGATCCACTGGGTGGTGTCGATGTCTCCGACGCGGCAGCCTGAGACCTCGCCGATCCGTGCGGCAGTGCACGCGGCGAAGATGACCACGTCTCCCCAGCCTCGGTACTGGTCGTGGGAGGCGGCCACGAGCGCGTCGGTCAGCGCGAGGAGGGTCTCCCAGTCGGGTAGGGCCAGCGCGCGTGGGTCGAGGAGTTCGTCCTCGGCCTGCTTGTAGCAGCTTCTGCCAGCCGGTCACCCGGGCGGGGTTGACCTTGATGATGCCGTCACGTACTGCCTGCTCCATGACGCGGACCAGGACGGCGATGGTGTTCTTCACCGTCGAGCGGCTGTGCTCATCGGCGATCCAGTTCTGCACGGTGCGGTCGACGGCACCATTGGTGATCATCCGCACCGCGAGGTGGCCCAGAGCGGGGACCACACGCATCCGTCTCGGCGTTCCCTTCTCGCCCACTCGCGTTCCCCTTGCCGCGCATATCCAGCCCGTGATTACCAGGAAACGGGACAGAACCGGCAGTGACGGGAGGCGGGCGCGATGCCTGAACGGCGGCGTGGCGCGAGGTTTCCCTGCAAGGAGGTACGGCGCCCCGAAGGGGAGGCGGGCGGCACGGAACCCGGCGGTGTGATCGACGCGGCCCTCTACCGCGACGGCTTCCGCGTCTCCTCCCCCGCCATCCTCGCCGACACCTACCGCGAACTGCGCGAACAGCCCGACAGCATGGCCTGGATCGGCCTCGCCCGCCCCGCGGAGTCCGAACTCCACTCCCTGGCGACCGAGTTCGACCTGCACCCCCTCGCCGTCGAGGACGCGAACGAGGCCCACCAGCGCCCCAAGCTCGAACGCTACGGCGACACCCTCTCCGCCGTACGCCTGCGCATGGAGGAGACGGCATGAACTTCACACACATGCCGGAGCTGCGCTGGGCGTTCGGGTACCCGTTCGCCATCGCGCTGATGGGCGTGGTGTGCGTGAGCCTGTACGTCGTCTTCAAGCGCCGCGACTGGCTCTGAGCCGTCCGCCCGGCGGCCGGCACATGGCTCGTACCCGTCCGTGTCATGGCGTGTTCAGTGCGTCACTTGATCGGCACTGTTTCAGCACCTGCCCCGCCGTACGATCGACCGCCCGTCAAGTGACCGTCGAAAGGCAAGAGCCCCCGGCATGGCGTACACAGCTCAAGAGCAACAAACCGCGTCCCTGGCAGATCTGTCGTTCGAGGCTTTCGGTGTGATGACGGCTCGGCGCGGGGCCGAGCAGGTGCCTCTCGGTCCGCCACGGCACCGGGCCGTGCTGGGACTGCTGCTGATCCGGCTGGGCCAGGTGGTGCCCGCCGATCAGCTCGTCGACGAACTGTGGGGCGACAGCCTCCCCAGACGCCCGCAGGCCACCCTGCAGACGTACCTGTCCCACCTGCGGCGGGTGCTGACGGGGAGGCACGGGCCGATCGCCCCGCTGCGCTACCAGGCCCCCGGGTACGTCCTGACGGTGGAGCCGGGCACGTTCGACCTGTCCCGGTTCGAGAGCCTCGTCTCCCAGGGGCAGCGCCATGTGGCCGACAGCCGGCTCCAGGACGCCCGCGACGTGTTCGACAAGGCGCTGCGGTTATGGCGGGCAGACCCCTTCCTGGACCTCGCGGCCTACACCCCGCTCGCGGAGGAGGCCGCCCGCCTGAGCCTCCTGCGGACCACCGCCGTCGCGGCCCACGCCGACACGCTCCTCGCGCTCGGCGAGGCCGGTGACGCCGTCGCCCTGCTGCGCCGCGAGGTGTCCCTCCAGCCCACCGACGAACGCCTGGTCGGCAGCCTCATGACGGGCCTGTACCGCCTGGGCCGGCAGGCCGAGGCGCTCCAGCTGTACGACCGGACGCGCGCCTACCTCTCCGAGGAACTCGGGGTCGCCCCGGCCCGCGAGCTCCAGCGCGTCCACCTCGCCCTGCTGCGCCACGAGCTCGACGACCAGACGCCCGCCCCGGCCGCCGTCGAGGTACGCGTCCGGCCCGGCACCGTGGCCGAGCGGGAGGCGGAGGGGCCCGCGCCGGCGGACGGTCCGGCGGCCGTCCCCGAGGCCGGACAGCGGGGTACGGCACCGGCGGCCTGGTCCGCCTTCCCCTGCCGCGACGACGCCCTCGACGCTCTGCGGTCGTCCATCACCGGCGCCCTGCGCGGCAGCGGGCACACCACCGCCGTCGTCGGCGAGGCGGGCGTCGGCAAGACCGAACTGGTGGCGCGGGCCACGGATCAGGCGCAGCCGCCGCACCCGCAGGCGGAGGTGATCCGCGTCAACTGCCGCGGCAGCGAGGGGATGCCCGTCGGCTGGGTGTGGCAGCAGGTGCTGCGCCGGCTCGAAATCCTGTACGGGGTGTCCTTCGACGACCTGCGCAAGCAGTGCGCCGAACGGCATCCGATGACAACGCTGTCGGGACCCCCCTCGGACCAGATGGACTTCCTCGCCCAGGACGTGCTGTGCGAGGCGATCCTCCAGTGCGCCGACGACAGCCCGCTCCTGCTCGTCCTCGAAGACGTGCACCGGGCGGACCGGCTCACGCTCGACGTGCTGGGACTGTTCAGCAGCCGCACACAGGGGCGGCCCGTCAGCGTGGTGATCACGGTCCGCGAACCCGGTCTCGGGGCCGGGCCCGACACCGACGGCCCGCTCGTCGACCTCCTGGCCGACTCCCGCACCAAGGTCGTGCACCTGGACAACCTCACCGAGGACTACGTCCGGGCCGCGGTCACGGCCCAGGCCGGGCCCGGCGTCGACGCGTCCGTCGTACGGGCGCTGTACGAGCGCAGCGCCGGCAACCCCTACCTCCTCGACCAGTTGCTCGCCGACGCCGGCGGGGCGCGGCGCCTGCGCGACCCCCGTGCCGCCGACGTCGTCCGCGCCGGGATCCCGACGGGCGTCCGCAGCATGCTGCGCCGGCGGTTCGCCGAGCTGCCCCCGCGCGTCCTGCACCTCCTCCAGTGCTGCGCCGTGCTCGGCGGCGAGGCGACGCTGGCCTCGCTGACCGCCATGCTGGACGACGGCGGCGCCGGCCACGACGTCCTGGAAGAGGTCCTGGGCACCGGGCTCATGCGCAGCGACCCCGACGACCCGCACCGGCTCGTCTTCCGCTACGGCCTCATCCGCGACGTCCTCCTGGTGGAGATGCGCCGCCAGGAGCGGGCGGCCCTGCACGCGCGCGCCGTCGGTGTGCTCGGCGCCCGCCACGGCAGCTCCCCCGAGGCGAGCGAGCAGATGGCCGAGCACGCCTGGCAGGCCGCGCTGGCCCTGCCGGCCGAGGACGTGCTGCCGCACCTCAGGCGCGCCGGCGAACAGGCCATCGGCGACGGCGACTACCGGCGCGCGCAGACCTGGTTCGAGCGCGCGCACACCTTGCTCTGCGCCTCGCCCCGGGACGGTGACGCGGCATCCGAGCAGACGCTGGACCTGCGCGCCACGCTCCTCTACACGGCGAGCATCACCCGCGGTTACGGCGACCGGCAGGTGGAGGCCGAGGCCGGGCGCATCCGGAAGCTGTCCGCCGCCACGGCGGGCCGGACCACCGAGGAGGGCGCCATGCTGCTGCAGCAGTTCGCGGCCGAACTGGTCACCGGCCGGCACGCCGAGGGCGTCCGGCACGTGGAGCAGCTGCGCGCCCTCGCCGAGCGGTCCGGCGCCCCGGAGATCCGGTTCTACGAGCGGATCGCGCGCGGGCTGCTCCAGCTGCCCGGCGAGACCGCCGACGCGCTCACCTCCCTGACCGAGGCGGAGCGAATGGCCGAGAAGCTGACCCCCGAACAGCGGGAGGGCATGATCCGCCGCTCCCCGCACGACCCGCGGTTCCTGGCCACGAACCATCGCGTCCTCACCCTGTGGCTGCTCGGCGCCACCGACGAGGCGCGGGCGCTGTGCGAGGAGCTGCTCGTGGCCGCCGGCCGGGACGGCACGCCGGTCGACCAGGCGAGCGCGTACTACTTCCACTCCCTGATAGCGGCCCTGGGCGAGGACCCCCACGGGGCGGCGGCCTCCAGTGGCCGGGGCCTGGACATCGCCCGCGCCCACGGGCTGAGCCACTGGACCCCCATGCTCCAGGTGTGCCGGAGCTGGGCACTCCAGCAGAGCGGCGAGGCCGCCGCGCTCGACAGCCTGGAGTCGGCCATCGCCGAGCTGCGCGAGCGGCGGCTGCTCATCCGGCTGCCGCTCCACCTGGGCCTGCTGGCCCACGCCCAGCACAGCAGCGGGGCGGCCGAGGACGCCAGGCGGACGCTGCGGTCGTCGGCCGCGGAGGCCAGGTCCCGCGGGGAGTTCGCCTATGTGAGCCGCACTCTGCCGTTCACCCGGCTGTGTCCCCTGACGTCCGCTTCGTAGCGGCCGGGTCGTCGGTTCCTTCGCCTCTCAGCCGGGCGCGGGCCTGGCCGGCCTCGGGGTGGCCGAGTCCGTCGAGGATCCGCACCGCCTCCCGCCACAGGGGCAGGGCGGCGGCGCGGTCTCCGCGGGCCTCGTGGGTGTCTCCCATGTGCAGGAGGGTGTCGGCCTCCAGATAGCGGTCGTTCATGTGCTGGTAGAGCTTCAGGGCGCGCTCGTAGCAGCGGAGGGCTTCCTCGTGGTGGCCCAGGTGGTGGTGGGCGTAGCCGAGGCTGTCCCAGGCCGCGGCCTGGCCGTTGGTGTCGCCGCTCCCCTGGTGCAGGGCCACCGCCTGGGCGCACACGGCCACGGCCTGCTGGTAGGCGCCGTTCAGGATGTGGGTCCATCCCGTCTCGTTGAGGACGAGCGCCTGTCCGGTGAGGTTGCCGGCCGCCCGGTACAGGTCGAGGGCCTGCGCGTAGTGGCGCAGGGCCGCGTCGTGGTCCTCGCGGCCGTTGGCCAGGAAGGCCAGCGACCGGTGCGTGCGGGCCTGGCCGCCCTGATCGCCGAGTGCGGTGAACAGGGCCATCGCTTCCTGGAGTTCGGTGTGGGCCCGGTCGTCCTGGGTGAGGCGCCCGTACGCGAAGCCCAGGGCCCGGCGGGCCTTCGCCTCGCGGCGCCGGTCCTGGAGAGCGAGGGCGGCGTTCACGGCGATGGACTGGATGTCGATCTGGTCCTGCCAGCGGCCCCTGCGGTCCAGGTACAGCTCCAGGGTCTGGGCCAGCAACCAGGCGCGGTCCGGGTAGCCCGTGCTCCCGGCCCGCTCCACGGCGGCCAGCAGCACGGGCAGTTCCCGCTCCAGCCAGGCCGCGGCCGAGGCGGGGTCGGTGAGGGGCTCCAGTTCGACGCCCGGTTCTGCGGGGGTGTCGGGGGCGGCGTCGATGCGGTCGGGCGTCAGCGCGGTCGTGGCGGCGTGGGCGCCGTGGACGTAGTGATCGAGCAGCCGCCGTACGGCTGCTGCGCGCGTGTCGGCGTCGTCGTGGTCCTGGAGCTGCTCGGACGCGTAGATCTTGAGCATGTCGTGGAAGACGAAGCGGTTCGGCAGCGGCCGGATCATCAGGTGGGCGTCGGCGAGCTTGGCCAGCAGCGTCGTGGTCCGGCGCGGCGGCAGCGCGGCCAGGCTCGCCGCGGCCGAGGCGGACAGGTCTGGTCCGGGGTGCAGGGACAGCAGCCGCAGGAGCCTGGCCGCCTCGGGGCCGAGGCCGTCGAGGGACCAGGAGAAGACGGTGCGCAGGTCGGTGTAGGGGTCGTCGTCGGCGAAGGCGTCGAGGCTGTCGTGGTCGGCCCGGAGTTCGGCGGCGATGGAGGCGAGGGAGAAGCCGGGCAGGGTGGCCGCGCGCGCCGCGATGACCGCGAGGGCGAGGGGCAGGCGGTGGCAGAACTCCACGATCGCGTCGACGGCCTCGGGTTCGGCGGCGGTGCGGTCCTGGCCCAGGTGGCGCGCGAGGACCTCACGGGACTCCGCCTCGCTGAGCGGGCCGAGGATCAGGGGGGCGGCTCCGTGGGTGGCGACGAGGCCGCGCAGCTGGGTGCGGCTGGTGATGACGACGAGGCAGGTGCAGCTGCCCGGCAGCAGGGGGCGTACGTGCTGCGAGTCGCGGGCGTTGTCGAGGACGATCAAAACCCGGCGGTCCGCGAGGATGCTCCGGTAGAGGGCCACCTGGGAGTCGAGGTCGGCGGGCAGGTGGCGGGCGGAGACGCCGAGGGCGATGAGGAACGAGCGCAGGGCCTCGGCGGCGGTGACGCAGGGTCCGCTCGCGTCGAAGCCGCGGAGGTTGACGTAGAGCTGGCCGTCGGGGAACCGGGGCGCGAGGCGGTGGGCGAGGTGCACGGCGAGGGCCGTCTTGCCCACGCCGGCCATTCCCTCGATGGTGTTGATCACCGCCGAGCTGGTCGCGGAGGCTTCGTCGAGCTTGTCGAGGGCGCTGGTGATCCGGGCCAGTTCGTCCCGGCGGCCGACGAAGGTACGTAGGTCCAGCGGGAGTTGGGTGGGACGGACCGTACCCGGCGCGTTCGGCGGCGCGGGGTTCTCCGCCGGCGGGGCTTCCCGGCGCTCGTCCTTCGGTGTCGCGGCCTGTTCCGAGCTGCGCAGGCTCGCGTGGGCGAGGCGGAGCTCGCGGCCCGGCTCGATGCCGAGCTCGTTCTTCAGCCGCAGGCTCATCTCCTGGAACAGGCCGAACGCCTCCGCCTGACGCCCCGTCCGGGCGAGCGCCTGGATCAGCCGGGCGTGCACCGCCTCGTCCAGCGGGTACTGCGCGATCGCCCGGTGCAGCATGGGCAGGACCGGGGCGGGTGTGCCCAGCGCCAGCATCAGGTCGGCGCCCTCGCGCAGGGCCGCCAGGTGTTCGCTGTCGACGGCGGAGAACAGGGGGTGCACCCGGATGTCCGGGGAGACTCCCTGCGCTGCTTCTCCGCGCCAGAGGGAGAGGGCCTGGGTGTAGAGCTCGGCGGCGGCGCTCACCTCGCCGTCGTCGGCGGCGTCGCGGGCGCGGGCGAGAAGTTCACGGAAGCGCAGCAGGTCGAGGGTGGTGGCGTCGGCGTCGATGCCGTACCCGCCGGCGCGGCGCACCAGCACGGCGCCCGGGGCGCGGGGCGGGAGGTCGGGCTCCAGCAGTTTCCGCAAGGAGCCGATGTGGCGGTGGACGACGTTCACGGCGCTGTTCGGAGGGTCGCCGTGCCACAGGACGTCGACGATCTGGCTCAGGCCGACGGTCTGTCCGGCATGCAGCAGGAGCAACGCCAGCAAGGCGCGCTGCTTCGGTGGTCCGAGGGGTAACTCGGCGCCTGCCCGCCACACTTTGACCGACCCCAGGACCGCGAACCGCACATGATGATCCTGGTCTTCTCTCATCTTCACTGGTCCCGGTAGGAGGATCTTGAACGCTCCAACCCTAGTTCGTGATCTTCCTCGCCGTGCGGCCCGTCAACGAGGGTGGCTGGTCCGGGACGGGTGGTCGTAGCGCCGTTCGTTGTAACTGAGCATGCCGAGGAGGCCCCGGGCGGTGAGCCGCTGCCGGTTCCCGGCCAGATCGCGCGCCCGGGGAATCGGCACCCCTGCGGGGTCGGCCCAGGTGAGCCGGCCACGGTCGTCGATGCGGGCCCGGCAGCGGTTCGCGTTGTCCTGGTGCAGGCAGAACGGGATGTCGAGGTGCCCGAGGGCGAACGCGCGGACGAGCGCCTTTCCGACATCGCTGCCGAGGGTCAGCGTGTGCGTGATGATCGCCTGGGCCTCCTCGTAGATCCCGGAGTCCGGAATTCCGGCCGGTTCGGCCACCGCCTCCCGCTCGGCCGCCCTCGCGGCGCGTTCCAGGGCGTCGACGTTCTCCGTGATCGACGGGATTCTGCTGGCCTCCACCGCGGTCTTGACGATCAGCCGCTCGGTCCCGGATCTGGCGGCGAGCCTCGCACTCGCTTCGAGCAGCCCGTACGCCCCCTGTCGGCTGCGGGGATAAACGCCCATGTAGGTGTACAGGACGGCGTGCCAGTCGGTGTCTCCGAGCCATTCCTTCGCCAGGGCGCGCAGGGCGTGGATCGCCTCGATGTCCTGTTGCTGATTCGTCTGCTGGGCGTAGCTGACGGAAATGTCCCGCAGTCCGTGTTCGCGGAAGAACAAGCCTTCCAGAATGCTCAGGGAGATCAGCAGGCTCGGCGGGCACAACTGTCCCAGCATGCAGCCGCCGAAACTCTCCAGATGCACCGGTTCGCTGATTCCCGCGAGCATCTCGCAGCATTCCGCCCAGGCGTCGACGGCTTGTGCCAGAGGGACGCGGCTGTACGGCAGACAGTAGGAGACAGGGCCGCCTTCGGTGGCGTCGGCGCCGGCCGCCACCAGTCCCTCGAACAACTCGCGGGGCAACGCCGAGCCGTGCCTCACCTGCACCGGGAAGTCGTCGCCCGCGATCCCGGCGAGCACCTCGCGGGTCACCGCCGCGCCATGGGCCACCAGCGGGAACCCGTTGAGGTCCGCGCCCTTCTCCAGAGCGAGAAGGGCCGAGGCGTGATCGTTCACCCGTGTGTAGCTGTCGACGGTGATGGTGCCCACCGTGGCCGCGTCGACGTTCCTGACCGCATCGAGTCCCGCGCGCATCTGCTCGACCGTGCCGAACCCCATGCGCGGCTGGACGACCAGTTTCCCTTCGCTCGACGCCCGCCGGACGAACCGGGTGAAGCGTCCGGGTCCGGTAGGAGGTGCCATCAGGTACTCCGGATTTCCGTAGAGGCGACGCGTTTCGGCGTGGGCGTGCCCAGTCCGAGGCAGTCGAGGAACCGGTCGAGATCGGCGTCCGCCTCGAACACCGCGTCGAAGCCGTTCGCGACCAGTTCCGCCCGGGACCCCGCGTGCCGGGAACCGTGGACGCCGAGCTTTCCCCCGATGACGACTTTCATGGAGGCGAGCCCCGAATGCCCGCGAATCTTTCTGATCAGCCGTAGGCCGTCGATATGGCCGTGCCCGTTGACCGTGCTGATGACCAAGGCGTCCGGACGGATTCTGAGGCATTCGGACATGACCAGTTCGTCCGGAGTGCACGCGCCGAGGTTGACCACCTGTCCGCCGTTCTCCTCAAGCAATAACTGGAGAAAAACGAGGTTCCACATGTGGGAATCCGACGAAACACTGGTCACGACGAATGTCCTTCCGTTTCCACGGGAAACAGAATTCACGGGCGGTTCATCTCGGCCGCTGCCAGGAACGCGTCATTGTCCTCCGCGGTTCCTGTCGTCACGCGCACGCCGTCACCCGGATAGGGCCGTACGTCGACTCCGGCCGACGCGCACGCGGCGGCGAACTCCTGGGCACGAGCGCCGAGCGGCAGCCAGAGGAAGTTCGCCTCCGAGGGCGGCACGTCGAATCCCAGGGCGAGCAGCGCGGCGCGGACGCGGTCCCGTTCGGCGGCCGTGTCCTGGACGCGGCCGAGGAGCTCCTTCTCCGCCGCCAGCGACGCGACGGCGGCGGCCTGGGCGACGTCGCTGACGCTCAACGGCATGACCATGCGCTGGACGCTGGAGATCAGGCCGGGCTCCGCGAGCAGGTAGCCGACGCGCAGGCCGGCGAGGCCGTACGCCTTGGAGAAGGTGCGGGCGACGATCAGGTTCGGCCACGAGGTGAGCAGGCGGGCACCGAGGCCGGGGTCCCGCGCGTATTCGCAGTACGCCTCGTCGAGCACGACCAGGCACGTGCGCGGGACGGCGTCGAGGAACCGCAGGAGGTCGGCCTCGCCCGACGCGGTGCCGGTGGGGTTGTTGGGGTTGCAGAGCAGCACCAGGCGGGTGTGCTCGTCGACCGCCGCGGCCAGGGCGTCGAGGTCGTGCCCGTCCTCGGCCAGCGGGACGCGTACCGTGCGGAATCCGGCGAGGTCCGCGAGCACCTCGTAGCCGTCGAAGGACGGCCACGAGTAGGCGACGACTGCTCCCGGTTCGGCGGTCACCGTGAGCAGTGCCTGGAGGAGCGTGATCGATCCGGCGCCCACCGCGACGCGGTCCGGGGAGAGGTCGTAGTGCCGGGCGAGTGCGGCGCGCAGCGCTCCGCAGGCCGGGTCCGGGTACCGGTTGGCCTCGGCGGCGGCGCGGGTGATCGCGTCCAGCACGGACTCGGGGGGCTGGAACGGGGTTTCGTTGCGGGCGAGTTGGTGGGCGGGGGCGGGGCGGTCGGGGTGGAAGCCGTCCTCGCCGCCGAGCAGCCGGGCGAGCCCGGCGTCCTGGGGAGCTCCCCCTCCGGTGCGCTTCTCCAGGAACTCGGCGATGTCCGCCAGCGTCCTGAGGCCGAACAGGTCCTCGTCGGCGATGGTGACGCCGAGGCGCTGGCTGAGCGCCAGGGAGAGTTCGAAGGTGGCGAGGGAGTCCAGGCCCGCGTCCTCGCGGCTCGCGTCCGGGGACACCTGGTCGGCCTCCACCTCCAGCTCCTCGATCATGATCGTCTTCAGCAGTTCGTACACGGGTCCTCCGGTCCGATCGCCGGGCCGCTACGCGTCGGCCGGCTTCCTTCGGGGCGTCTTCCAGCGCTCGGGCACCGCGTTGGTCCGGTGCTCCCAGACGACGTTGTCGTCCCACCACTCCTCGATCCGCCGCAGCTCCGCCCCGGTGTCCGGCTCGGTGAGCCGGAAGACCATCTCGGCGACGGGCCGGCCGAGTCCGGGGGAGCTGCCGTAGAGGCGTCCGACGTCGCCGCAGGGCCGGTAGCTCACCGTCCCCGGCAGCGGGCACGTGTCGGGCAGCGCGCGCAGGACTCCCTTGGCCGGCGGGAACCAGACGAAGCCGAGCCGTTCGCCGGTCGGGCGGATCTCGACCTGGTCACCGCGTCCGGCCTGGCCGAGCAGGCTCGCGCCGTAGAAGTTCATGCCCAGCACGGCTTCGTGGACGTCGGTGACGAGGGCCGCGCCCGCCCGGCAGGCGATCTCGCAGACGACCACGCGGTCGTCGGCGGTGTGGAACAGTTCGAGGTGGAAGGCGCACAGGTCGGGTACGGCGGGCAGCGCGGCCACGACCTGCCGCGCGGTGCCGCGCAGCCGCTCGGACAGGGGGTGCTCGTCGGGCATCATCCCCGTCATGGTCGGGGCGTCGTAGGCGACCGAGAACCAGTCGGAGTACAGGTTGCGGGAGGGCACCGCCAGCACCACCTCGCCGTCCTTCATAAGGCCGTTGACGTGGTAGAAGTCGCCCTCGACCCAGGCTTCGGCCAGCCGGGGGGTTCCGGTGGCACGCTCCGGGAGGGCGCGCAGGTCCTCTTCGTCCATCAGGACCACGGTGCCGTTCGACGCGCCGGAGTCGAGTTCCTTGACGACGACCGGGAAGCCGACCTTCCACGTGAACTCGGCGAGTTCGTCGTTGGACCGGAACTTGCGCATGGGGGCGACGTCGATGCCCGCCGCCGCCAGGGTCGACTTCATGACGTGCTTGTCCCGGTACGCCGTGGCCGAGGCGAGGCTCTGGCCGGGCAGGCCGAGTTCGGCCCGCATGCGCGCCGCGCGCAGCACCTCGCGCTCGCCGAGCGACAGGATCCGGCGTACGCCGAACCGCCGGGCGAGGTCCAGGAGTTCGTCGTCCGGCAGCTCCCAGAGGTTGGGCACCACCTCCAGGTGGAGGAAGCGCTGTGCGTACGCGGCGATGTCGGCGGAGGGGATGTCCGCTCTCGTGGTCACCACGACCAGCTCCCGCGCGGCGTCGGGGAACCACTCGTGCAGGCGCGAGACGATCTCCTTGGTGTTCAGCAGGAGAAACGGCCCCTGTTCGGCCTTCATGTGCATCCTTCGATCAGTCGTCGTTTCACGGTCTTCCAGGCCGGTCGGGGAAGCCGGCCGCGCACGCGTCAGGCGTCCGTGCCGAAGTAGCGGTCTCCGAAGTCGCCGATGCCGGGCAGCATCCACGCGTCCTCGGTCAGCCGCTCCTCGATGGCGGAGGTCACGATCCGCACCCGCGGGTACTGCTCGCTGACGGCGGTGATGCCCTCGGGGACGGTGATGAAGTTGACGAAGACGATGTTCTCCTCGGGCACGCCGAGGTCCGTCAGCACCCGCAGCGCCGCCAGCGCGGTCCCGCCGGTCGCCATGACCGGGTCGAGCAGCAGGACGTGCCGCCGGGCGATGTCGGCGGGCAGGGCGGTGTAGTAGAGGCGGGCCTCTTTGGTCGTCTCGTCCCGCTGGATGAGGATCTTCCCGATCCTGATCCCCGGGCAGACGTCCCGCAGTTCGCCCTCCATGCTCTCCCCGGCGCGCACCACGGTGACCCCGCACAGCCCGGAGGCGAAGCGCAGCCCCTGGTAGGCGGCGCCGGTCGGGGTGCGGACCTCGTGCGGCTCGAAGGGCAGCAGGTCCATGCCCGCCTCGATCAGCAGGCGGATGATCCGGCGCGCGTAGCGGACGAAGTCCTCGCGGCGGGCGTCCCGGTCGCGGATCGCGGTGTGCAGGGCGCACAGTTGGTCGGTCTGGGGCAGCAGACGGACGTTGGTGCCGAGGTACTTGTCGATCGAGGGGGCGGTCGGCGCGGTCATGGGGCAGCTCTCCTCAGGCCCTCGGAACGAATTTCACGGGAAGCGAGTCGAACCCCCACAGCAGGTTCGAGCGCAGGCGGCGGACCTGGCCGGCGAGTTCGGCGACCTCGACCCGCGCCAGGAGTTCCTCGAACATCACCGTGAGTTCGAGCTTGGCGAGCGAGGAGCCGATGCAGTAGTGGTTGCCCTGGATGAAGCCCAGATGGCGGTTGGGTTCGCGCTCGATGTCGAAGCGGTCGGGGTCGTCGAAGACCTTCTCGTCGCGGTTGGCCGAGGGCAGCCACGCGACGACGTGGTCCCCGGCGCTGATCAGCTCGCCGCCGAACTCGACGTCCTCGGTCGCGGTGCGCAGCGCGTGCATGACGGGCGAGGTGTAGCGCACGATCTCCTGGATCGCCGAGGGCATGAGGGCGGGCTCGTCGCGCAGGCGGTGCCACTGGTCCGGGTTGTCGATGAGGGCGAGCAGTCCGCCGACAGTGGCGTGCCGGGTCGTCTCGTTGCCGCCGGAGACCAGGGCGTCGCAGTTGTAGAGGATCTCCTGGTCGGTCAGCGGGGCGCCGTCGATCTCGCCGCACACCAGGGCGCTCATGAGGTCGTCCTTCGGCTCCCGCCTGCGCTGCGCGGCGAGGTCCTGGAAGTGGAGCAGGATCTCGGTGTGGGCCTGGATCTTGCGCGCCTCCTCGGCCTCGTCGAGGGCGGTGGAGCTCCAGGCGAAGCGGGTGCGCTCGACCATGAAGTCCCAGTCGGCGGGCGCGACGCCGAGCATGTCGCAGATGACCGAGACCGGCAGTTTCTGGGCGACGCGCGTGAACTCGCACTCCCCTGCGGCCAGCGCCTCGTCGATGGCCTTGGCGGCCGTCTCGCGCATGGTGGCCTCCAGGCGGCTCACCATGCGCGGGGTGAACGCCGAGCTGACGACCTTGCGGATCTTGTCGTGCCGGGGCGGGTCGGTGATGTTGAGCATCTTGCCGGCCGCGGCGGCGAGGACCTGCGGGTCGGAGTCGAGGCGCATCCCGTTCTGGGAGCTGAACACGCGGGGGTCGGTCAGCATGTCCGTGCACAGGCCGTGGGTCATCACCGCCCAGAAGTGCTCCCCGTTGGCCCGCTCGTTGCGGTAAACGGGGTGTTCGGCGCGCAACCGCGACCAGACCGGTCCGGGGTCGGAGTCCCGGTACAGGAGCGGGTCGGACAGGTCAACGTTCATCAGCTCTCCCGGTGTCGATCGTGGTGGCGGGACGGAGGACCTCGCGCAGGGCGTGCAGGACGTCGTCCGGGTGTTCTCCCAGGTAGAAGTGGCCGCCGGGGAAGGTGCGGAGCGTGAAGCGGCCCCGGGTCGCGCCGGCCCAGGCGCCCGCGTCGCCGACGCCGACCGCCTCGTCCTGGCGGCCCACGAACGCGGTGACGTCGGTCCGCAGGGGCGGGCCGCCGGCGCGCGGGACGTAGGACTGGACGATGCGGTAGTCGTCGCGGACCGCCGGCAGGAAGGCAGAGCGCATGTCCGGGTCGTCCAGCAGGCCCGCGTTGCCGGAGCCCAGCTCCTTGAGGAGGGCCACGAGCCGGTCGTCGTCCAGGAGGTGGGCGCCTTCCTGTCCGGCGAAGGGGCGCACCCGGTGGGGGGCGCCGCACCCCGAGACCACGAGGTGGCGTACGGCGCCGCCCCGGCTGCCGGCCGTGAGGCGGCGCAGGACCTCGTAGCCGACGACGGCGCCCATGCTGTGCCCGAAGAAGACGGCGGGCCGGTCGAGGAGTCCGCGCAGCTCCTCGGTGACCTGGTCGGCGAGGGTGTGCAGGTCGGGCGGGAACTCCTCCCGGATCCGGTTCTCGCGGCCCGGGTACTGGACGGCCCACACCTCGGCCCCGGCGAGGTCCCGGCCGCCCCAGTCCCGGAAGTAGCTGGCCGCGCCCCCGGCGTGCGGGAAGCACACGAGCCGGGCCGGGGCCGAAGGCTCCGGCGGCCCGAAGGTGCGCAGCCAGGGGCTGTCGGGCCGCGCGGCGGTGATCTGTCGCGTTGCCACCGCCGGTCAGCTCCGCCCGGCGCGGTCCGCCGCGCCGTCGCCGGTCGCCCGGGTGACGGCTTCGGCGAGCCCGGCGATGGTCGGGGACTCGAACAGCACGCGGGCCGTCATGGCGACGTCGAACCGGGCGCGGATGCGGGCGATGAGGCTCGCGGCGAGCAGGGAGTGTCCGCCCACCTGGAAGAAGTCGGCGTCGACGCTGATGCCGCGGCGGCCGAGGATGTCCTCCCAGATGTCCGCCAGGACCGCTTCCACGGGGGTGCGCGGCGCGATGTGGACGGCCTCGCCGTCGTCGTCGGGTTCGAGGGCGAGCAGGGCGGTCCGGTCGATCTTCCCGTTGGGGGTCATGGGGAAGGCGTCCAGGACGTGGACGGCCGTCGGGATCATGTACCAGGGCAGCCGGCTCCGCAGGTGGGCGATCAGTTCGGCGGCCGGCGGTGCGGTCCGCTCGTCGGCGGTCACGAAGCACACGAGGGTGCTGTCGGGGCCGTCGCCGGTCACCTGGGCGACGCACGACCGGACGTCCCGGTGCTCGGCGAGCACGGTCTCGATCTCGCCGAGTTCGATGCGGTAGCCGCGCAGTTTCACCTGGTGGTCCCGGCGGCCGAGGAACTCCAGGCAGCCGTCGGCGTCCGCGCGCACCAGGTCCCCGGTGCGGTAGAGCCGGCTGCCGGGCACGCCGGAGAAGGGGTCGGGCAGGAACCGCTCGGCGGTGGTCTGCGGCGCGTTGAGGTAGCCGACGGCCACGCCCGCCCCGCCGATGAACAGCTCGCCCGGCGTTCCCGCCGGGACCGGCCGCAGGGCGTCGTCGAGGACGTACGTGCGGACGTTGTCGATGGGGCGGCCGATCGGGACGGAGCCGTACTCGCCGGCCTCCCAGTCGGCGCCCGGCTCGTGGACCGTCGTGGTGATGGTGCCCTCGGTGGGGCCGTAGACGTTGAACCAGCGGATGTCCTCGCCGACCCGTTTCTTCCAGGTCAGCAGCGCCTGGCGGGCCGCCTTCTCGCCGGCCACGATCATCGTGCGCAGCGCGGACTCCGTGGCCAGCCGCAGCAGACAGTCCTCCTCCGCGACCCAGCTGTGCCAGAAGGCCGTGGGCACGCTCAGGAAGGTCGTGCCGGTGTCGATGACCTGCTGGGTCAGGGCCCGGAACGTCTGGCGCAGGGGGTCGCTGCCGAGGACGAGGGCCGCGCCGTGCAGGAGCGGCGGGAAGATTTCCTCGGCGGCGGCGTCGAAGCTCAGCGGCCTGCACTGCAGGACGCGGTCGCCGGGGGCGAACGCGAAGTGCCGGTTCACGGCGGAGCTGTGGTTCGCCAGGGAGCGGTGCGTCACCAGGACGCCCTTGGGGCGGCCCGTGGAGCCGGAGGTGTGGATGACGTAGGCGGCGTCCGCAGGAACCGGGACGGGGCTGTCCGGCGCGGGCGCGGTGGGCAGGGCGTCGATGTCCTGCCGGTGCTGGTCGAGGCAGACGATCTCGCCGTCGTAGTCCGGGAAGAGCGGGCGAAGCGGCTCCTGGGTCAGGAGCAGGCGTGCGCCCGTGTCGGACAGGACGTACCGCAGCCGCTCGGCCGGGTACTCGGGGTCGAGGGGCACGTAGGCGGCGCCGGTCTTCAGGACGCCGAGCAGGGCCGTGATCATCTGAGGCGACCGCTCGACGCACAGGCCCACGAACGCGCCGGGCCCGACGCCGCGCTGCCGCAGGTGTGCGGCCAACTTGCTGGAATCGTCGTCGAGTTGACGGTACGTCAGCTCCTGGTCCCGCCAGATCAGGGCCGGCGCCTCGGGGGTGCGCGCGGCCTGGGCGGCGAACAGGTCGTGCAGGCAGGCGCCCGCGTCCTTCCCGGCGTCCGGGAGTCTCGCGGGCCGGATGTCCGGCCAGTGGGCGCCGATGTACTCCAGGCACTCCCGGCGGCTCGCCGCCCGGTGCGCGACGCGCCAGCCCGGCGGTACGTCGAGGCCGCCGGCCCACAGAGCGTGCCGGTTCTCGCTGTTCACCAGGACCAGAGAGACACCGTTGTCGTCATGAATCGGGTTGACCACGGCTCGCAGTCCCCTTCGGATGCTAAAGGTGCGGCGTACGGACTGGCGTTGTAGCGGGGGAAGCCCCCCGGGGTGGTGCCCGCACAGCATGTCGCTGCGTCCCTGCAAGGACCTCGCCGCCTCGCTTGCCCCGCCCGCGGCGGCGACCGGTCAGCGCGACGGCGAGCCGTCGGCAAGGCCCCGGTTCCAGGCTGGGCCGCGTAGGGACCACCGCGGCCGGCCTCCGCGGGCGGTCCCAGGGCGGATCACGCCGCACCTTGACGGAAAGGCGACCGTACATGCAAGCAACTGGACGGCTGTCCGTATCGGTCCTCGGCGCCGGACTCATCGGTATGGACCTGGCGACCAAGATCATGCGCTCAGACTGTCTCGACCTGCGGCTCGTCGCGGGGCGGCACGACGCCGCCGAGCTGCGGCGGGCGGCCCGGCGCGGGCTGCCGGTGGCGACCGGGGGCATCCAGTCCCTCGTCGACGCCGAGGAGGACTTCGACGTGGTGTTCGACGCCACCAACGCGTCGTTCCACGCCGAGCACGCGGAGAAGCTCGCGGCGTCCGGGGCGATGATCGTCGACCTGACGCCCAGCAGAGTCGGGCAGATGATCGTCCCGACCGTCAACCGGGAGGACATCGGCTCCCACCGCGACATCAGCATGGTGACCTGCGGCGGGCAGGCGTGCGTACCGATCCTGCACGCGATCGCGAGAGTGCACGAGATCGACTGCGTCGAGGTCGTGACCACGGCCGCCACCCTGAGCGTGGGCCGCGCCTCGCGCCTGAACCTCGACGAGTACGTGCAGACCACGCAGGACGCGATCCGCTGGTTCACCGGCGTCGAGGACGTGAAGGCGCTCGTCAACATCAGCCCCGCCCGGCCCGCGGCCACCTTCAGGGTCGCCATGTACCTGCGGGGCCGGGACCTCACCACCGACTCGGTGCGCGCGCTGGTGACGAGAGCGGCTGACGAGATCCGTACGTACGTCAAGGGATTCGGCGTCAGCGTGTGCACCGTCAACGACTCCACGGCCTTCGTCTCCGTGGAGGTCACCTCGTCCGGCGACCGGCTGCCGCACTACGCCGGGAATCTCGACATCATCAATTCCGCCGCGATCCAGGCCGCCGAGTGTTACGCGGCGGACCGGCTCGCACTGGCAGGCAGGGAGACGGCATGAGCCAGGAAGCGGGCAGGCCGGTCCAGATCCACGACCCGACGCTGCGCGACGGCCAGCACGCCGTGCGGCACAGCCTCGGCGCGGAGCAGTTCCGCGCCTATCTGAAGGCCGCGGACGCCGCGGCCGTCCCGGTCGTCGAGGTCGGCCACGGCAACGGGCTGGCCGCCTCGTCCCTCCAGGTCGGCCGGGCCCGGCTGAGCGACGACGAGATGATGTCGATCGCCCGGGAGACCCTGACGACCAGCAAGCTCGGGGTCCTCATGTTCCCGGGCTGGGCCACCACCCAGGACATCAAGAACGCCCTCGCGTACGAGGTCGACCTGGTGCGCATCGCGACGCACTGCACCGAGGCCAGCGTGGCCGAGCGGCACCTCGGCTTCCTGCGCGACGAGGGCGTGGAGGCGCACGGCATCCTCCTGATGACGCACATGGCGAGCCCCGACCAGCTCGCCGAGGAGTGCGCGCGCCTGGTCGGGTACGGCGCCACTGGCGTGGGCATCCTCGACTCCTCGGGGCACTTCCTGCCCTCGGACGTCACGGCCCGCATCGGGGCCATCTGCGCCGCCGTCGACGTGCCGGTGATGTTCCACGGGCACAACAACCTCGGCATGGCCGTGGCGAACTCGATCGCGGCGGCTCAGGCGGGGGCCGGCATCCTCGACGCGTGTGCCCGGGGCTTCGGCGCCGGCGCCGGCAACACCCAGCTGGAGGTCCTGGTGCCGGTGCTGGAACGGCTGGGGTTCCGGACGGGCATCGACCTGTACCGGCTCCTGGACGCCGCGGACATCGCCGGGCGGGAGCTGATGCCGGCGCCGCCCACCATCGACTCCGTCTCCATCGTCAGCGGGCTGGCCGGCGTGTTCTCCGGGTTCAAGAAACCGGTGCTCGACATCGCAGCGCGGGAAGGGGTCGACCCGCGCGACGTCTTCTTCGAACTCGGCAGGCGTCAGGTGGTCGCGGGCCAGGAGGACCTGATCGTGGAGGTGGCGCTGGCCCTGCGCGCCGCCCGGGACGGGGGAAGCCCGGCGGGCCGTGGGACCGGCTCATGCTGACCGTGAACGAGAACTCCCGGTACTTCGTGCCGGCCCCCGCTGTGGGAAGCATCCTCGGGGAGGCCGAGCTGGCCGCGCTGGGCGAGGTCGTCCGCTCCGGCGAGAGCCTCTCGCAAGGGCGGTGGCGGGACGCGTTCGAGCAGGCGATGCGCGAGCACGTCGGCAGCCGGTACGCGATGACCGTCACCAGCGGAACCGTCGCCGTCGCGCTCGCCGTGCACCTGCTGGACCTCGCCCCCGGTGACGAGGTGATCGTGACCCCGCAGACCTTCAAGGCCACCGCCGACCCCTTGCTGGCCCACGACGTGACGGTCCGCTTCTGCGACGTGGAGCCGGACACCCTGAACGTGGACGTCGACTCGTTCGAGTCGCTGATCACCCCGCGGACCCGGGCCCTGATCCTGGTCCACTACGGCGGTCGGCCGGCCCGCATGGACGAGATCATGCGGGTGGCCCGCCGGCACGGCGTCCGGGTGATCGAGGACTGCGCGCACGCGCTGGGCGCCCTCTACCGCGGCCGGCGGCCGGGCGTGCTCGGCGACATCGGGTGCTTCAGCTTCCACTCCAGCAAGAACATCACGACGCTCGGCGAGGGCGGCATGCTCACCTTCGACGACCCCGAGTGGGCCGAGCGCGTCGACCGCATCCGCTCCAACGCCGCCGACGGGGTCCTCGTGCCGTCACCGCTGCTGGCCGGGCCGTACGACCGCTCGGAGCCCTGGATGATGTGGGCGGGGGACTCGTACGAGAAGGAGTGCCTGCGTATCCGGCACCCCGGGAGCAACGCCACGCTCAGCGAGGCCGGGGCGGCCGTGGGGCTCGTCCAGCTGGAGCGTCTCGGGGAGCTGGCCGGGCGGCGGCGGTGGATCGCCGGGCGCCTCGCCCAGACGCTGGCGGAGTTCCCGCAGGCGCGGCTGGCCGACGTGCCCGAGGACATCCACCACCCCTACCACCTGTTCACCTTCTTCGTCCGGCCGGGGCAAGGGGTGAGCCGCGACGAGGTGATCCACGCCCTCGAAGACGCCGGGGTCCAGGTGCAGGTGCGCTATTTCCCCCTGCACCTGAGCCCCGAGTGGCGGGGCCGGGGCCACCGGCTCGGCGAGTGTCCGGTCACCGAGCGGCTCTGGTTCCACGAGCAGGTCAACCTGCCCTGCTACCCGTCGATGACCGACGGCCAGGTCGAGCACTTGGTGCTGGCCCTGAAGTCCGCGCTCACCGAACGGCGGGACACCGGCAAGGGCGGCACGTCGAGTTACGAGGAGGCCCGGGCATGACGGAGTCCTATGACGTGGTGGTCGTGGGAGGCGGGCCCGTGGGCCTGGCCACCGCCTGGCAGGTCGCCGAGCGCGGCCACCGGGTGCTGGTCCTGGAGCGGCACACGTTCTTCAACGAGAGCGGGGGCACCAGCGGCGCCGAGCGGCACTGGCGGCTCCAGTACACCCAGGAGGACCTGTTCCGCCTGACGCTGGAGACCCTTCCGCTGTGGCGCGCGCTGGAGAGCCGCTGCGAGCGCCGCCTCATCCACGAGATCGGCAGCCTCTGGTTCGGGGACACCGACGTGGTCACCAACGAGGGCCAGATCTCGGGGACCGCCGCGATGATGGACAAGCTCTCGGTGCGCTACGAGTGGCTCAAGGCCACCGACATCGAGCGGCGGTTCGGGTTCCGCGGCCTGCCCCGGGACTACGAGGGGTTCCTCCAGCCGGACGGCGGGACGATCGACGTCAGGGGAACGCTGGCGGCGCTCTTCACCCTCGCCCAGGCGGCCGGCAGCACCCTGCGTGCCGGGGAGACGGTGACGGAACTCGTGCCGGACGCGGACGGGGTGAGCGTCACCACCGACCGGGGCGCCTACCGGGCCGGCAAGGTGGTGCTGGCCTGCGGCCCCTACACCAACGACCTGCTGGAACCGCTGGGCGCGCGCCTCGCGTACTCGGTGTACGAGATGGCCATCGCGGCCTACCGGCAGGCCACGCCGGTGGACGAGGCGCCGTTCTGGTTCGCCTTCCAGCAGCCGACGCCGGAGGACACCAACCTGTTCTACGGGTTCGGCCACAACCCGTGGGCGCCCGGGGAGTTCGTGCGCTGCGGGCCGATCTTCGAGGTGGACCCGCTCGACCACCCCTCGGCGGCCACCGGCGTCGCCGACCGGCGCCAGATGGACCGGCTCTCGGGCTGGCTGCGGGACCACCTGCCCACGGTCGACCCCGACCCGGTGCGGACCTCGACCTGCCTGGCCGTGCTGCCCACGGACCCCGAACGGCAGTTCTTCCTCGGCACCGCGCGGGACCTGATGACGCACGGGGAGAAGCTCGTCGTCTACGGGGCGGGCTGGGCGTTCAAGTTCGTCCCGCTGTTCGGCCGGATCTGCGCCGACCTGGCCGTGGAGGACTCCACCGCGTACGACATCTCACGGCTCGCCCCGCAGTCGGCTCTCTGACGTGGCCGCGAGAAAGGAAGGTGACAGGGCGTGAGTTCATTCCGTCCCGAGGATCCCGGCCTCCCGAGGATTCCGCCGGATCGCGCGCGGGAGTACCGCGACCGCGGGTGGTGGCGTCCCGAGCGGGTCGACCGGCTGGTGCTGCGGCACGTGGACGAGGATCCCGAGAAGGAGGCCGTCCGCGGCCCCGGCGGCCGGCTGACCCGGCGCGAGCTGGCGGACGCGGTCGCCGGCGCCGCCGCCCGGCTGGCCGGCCTCGGGATCGCGCGCGGGGACCGGGTCCTGGTCCAGCTCCCCAACGACCTGGAGCTGGTCGTCCTGCCGCTGGCGCTGATGCGGCTGGGCGCCCACCCGGTGATGGCGGTGCCCACGCTGCGCCGTCGCGAGCTGCTGGCGGTCGTGGCGGCCACCCGGCCCACGGCCGTGGCCGTACCGCGCCGCTGGCAGCGCTTCGACCATGTCGCGCTGGCGAGGGAACTGCGGGAGAGCTGCCCGAGTATCCGGCGCATCCTGGTCGCCGACCGCACGTCGGACGCCGTTCCCGAAGGCACCGAGGACCTGGTCGAGCTGTGCCGTCCCGATCCCGGGGCGAGGCCCCTGCCCGATCTGGGGCCGCCGCTGGCCGACGAGCCCGCCGTCTTCCTGCTGTCCAGCGGGACCACCGGCCCACCGAAGGCGATCGCGCGCGCCCACGAGGGCTACGGCTACATGATCCGCACGGCCGCCCGGTGGGCCGGGCTGTCGCCGGACACGGTGTACCTCGCCGTCATGTCGGGGGCGCACGGGTTCGTCCTCAACTGCCCCGGCATATTCGGCGTCCTGGCCTTCGGCGGCCGGGTGGTCCTGGGCTCGCCGGGAGATCCCGGGGCGGCGCTCGACCTCATCGACCGGGAGGGGGTGACGCACACGACGCTGGTGCCCGCGCTGGTCACCCAGTGGCTGGGCGAGGTCGGGCAGCGGGGCCGCGGGCCGACGTCGCTGCGCGTGCTCCAGGCCGGCGGCGCCCGGCTGGAGCCCGCCCCGGCGGCCGAGGCGCACAAGCTGCTCGGCTGTACGGTGCAGCAGTGCTACGGCATGAGCGAGGGGCTGCTGACCTACACCGCGCTGGACGACCCCGGTGACGTCATCGCCCACACCCAGGGGCGGCCCGCCTCACCCGGCGACGAGATCCGCATCGCGGCCGAGGACGGCACCGAAGTGGCACCCGGCGAGGTGGGAGAAGTGCTGACCAGGGGCCCGTACACGGTCGCCGGGTACTACGCGGCGCCGGACGCCGACGCGCGCGCCTTCACCGACGACGGCTTCTACCGCACCGGCGACCTGGCGCGCCTCCACCCGTCGGGCGGGCTGGTGGTGGAGGGCCGGGTCGGCGACGTCATCAACCGCGGCGGGGAGAAGATCTCCGCCGGGGAGATCGAATCGCTGCTCGCCGAGCACCCCTTGCTGCGGGCGGTCGCGGCGGTCGCGATGCCGCACCCGGTGTGGGGGCAGACGGTCTGCGTCTTCGCCGTCCCCTCCGACCCGGAGAAGCAGCCGACGCTGCTCGGCCTGCGCCGCTTCCTCACGGAGCGCGGAATCGCCACGTACAAACTGCCCGAGGAAATAAGGGTGGTCGACGCCCTCCCGATGATCGGTGTCGGCAAGATCAACCGGGTCGCGCTCCGTGCGGCGGCAGCGAACCGGCAGGCCCGAGAGGAACGGGAACCCATCCCATGACCGAGACGCTCGACCACGACATTCCGTCGTTCCCCATGGCCCGCGAGTGCCCCATGCACCCGCCCGCCGAGTACCGGGAGCTGCGCGGGCGGGAGCCGGTCAGCCGGGTCCGCATGCCCGACGGCCAGGTGGCCTGGCTGGTCACCAAGCACGAGCTGGCCCGCAAGCTGCTCGCCGACCCGCGGGTCAGCGCCGACCGCCTGCACCCGGCGTTCCCGGGCCGGCTGACCGCCGAGCAGCGCGCGGCGACCGAGCGCGTCCGCCGGCTCAGCACCCGGCGGTCCATGATCCACCTGGACGGGGCCGAGCACGGGGCTCACCGCAAGATCCTGACCGGCGAGTTCTCGCTGCGCCGGATCGCCGCGCTGCGCCCGCGTGTCCAGGAGATCGTCGACCGGAGCATCGACGAGATGCTGGCCGCGCCGCAGCCGGCCGACCTCGTCGAGCACGTGTCGCAGGCGGTGCCGTCGCTGGTGATCTGCGAGCTGCTGGGCGTGCCCCACGAGCAGCGCCGCGACTTCCACGAGTGGGCGGGCATGCTGGTCAGCCGGTCCGTCTCGATACGGGAGCGCGCCGCGGCCTCCGACGCGCTCAACGACTTCCTGGAGGACCTCGTCACCGAGAAGGAGCGGGGCGAGCCCACCGACGACCTGATCGGCCGGCTCATCGCGCGCAACCGGCAGACGCCGGTGATGACGCACGACGAGATCGTCGGCACCGCCGTCATGCTGCTGATCGCCGGGCACCAGACCACCGCGAACATGATCTCGCTGGGCGTGGTCGCGCTGCTGGAGAACCCGGAGCACAAGGCGCGGATCGCGGCCGACCCCGCGCTGCTGTCCCCGGCGATCGAGGAGATGCTGCGCTACTTCAGCGTCGTGGAGAACGCGCCCGCCCGGGTCGCCACCGAGGACATCGAGATCGGCGGCGTCACGATCCGCAAGGACGAGGGCATCGTCGTGTCCGGGCTCGCCGCCGACTGGGACGACGAGGTCTTCGAGCACCCGGACCGGCTCGACTTCGAGCGCGGCGCGCGCCACCACGTCGCCTTCGGGTACGGGGTCCACCAGTGCCTCGGGCAGAACCTGGCCCGGGTGGAGCTGGAGGTCGTGTTCGAGACGCTGCTGCGCCGGGTGCCGGGCCTGTCGCTGGCCGTGCCGGCCGAGGAACTGCCGTACAAGGACGACGCCGGGATCTACGGCATCTACCGGGTGCCGGTGAACTGCTGAGGAAAGGGGCACGCCCGTGCACATCACCGCGGACAGGGAGCGGTGCGTCGGCGCCGCCCAGTGCGTCCTGGCGGCGCCCGCCGTCTTCGACCAGGACGAGGAGGGGCTGGTCGCGCCGCTGACGGTGGATCCGGCCGGGGCGGACGGGCCGGCCGTCCGTCAGGCGGTCCACCTGTGCCCGTCGTCGGCCATCCGGATCGACGAGGAGTGACCGGGAGGAGCGAGGGGCTCCACCGACGGAAGCCGCCGCCCGAGACAGCTCGGGCGGCGGCTTCCGTCGGTGTTTGGCTGTCGGTGTCCGGCCGGGGTTCGTCGGCTACTCGAAGAAGCCCATGGTGACCGACCGCCGCACCAGGCCCCGCCCCGCGGTGACCGGCGCCATCTGGTGCCAGGACGAGGGCGACGCCGAGTAGAACCAGGCGGTGCCTCCCGTCGGGGGCATCGTCGAGGCGGGGCCGGCCGACCTGTCCGGGCCGGACCAGTACTCCTGTTCTCCGCCGCCGTCGGCCGGCCAGTGCTCGTTGGTGTGCAGTTCGAAGGCGAGTCTCTTGTGCTGTTTGCCGACGTTGAGGTCCTCGAAGTCGCCGTCGTAGTGGTGGTAGAGCTCGGCCCGGCGGTGGAGCCCGGTGGTGTCCACCCCGGTCTCGCGGCGCAGCCAGTCGGTGAACTCCTCGGACAGCAGGTCGGTGACCAGTTCGCGCCAGGGCGCCGCCAGGGGGATCTCATCGGGGGTGAGGCCGGTCTTGTTGTCGGAGATCGGCAGGACGGACGAGCGGTAGCGGCGCCGTACGTCACCGGTCGAGGTGTCGATCCGCTGGAACAGGCCCGCGTCCGGCGCGGTGGCGCCGAGGTCGGCCAGGTCGCGCGCGGAGAGCAGACCGGCGCCGCGGAAGTGCCGGAAGGGGTGGTCCCACGTTTCGAGCCGGACGTCCAGGTTGATCAAGACTCGCACCTCTCAGCGGCCGGCGTGTGCACCGGTTCGGGTATCAGGGCTGCCCCGCCAGTGTCACCGTCCCGCTTGCCGTGCGATGGCGCGCCGGTTTGCGAAGACCTTGCCGATCCCCGGCAGCGGCCGGGCAGCGAACCGACAAGGGGTCGGCAGGGGCCCGCGGACAGGCTGTGGCCAGGTCGGGCCCGGGCCGTCCCGGGACCCCCGTATCGACCCCAAGGAGACACCGTGGTGCTGACGCTCGACTCGGCGCTGGAGGAACGTACCCAGCCGTTCCAGCTCTTCCGCGGCCGTGACCTGCTCGACGACGGGCAACTGAAGGAGTTGCTCGCCACCATGCCGACCGCCGACGTCGCGAAGATCGCGGTCGAGGACCCGAAGCACGAGAAGCAGTACCGGATGAACCTCGTGGACCTCATCGTCCTCGAAAAGGAAGCCCCGGTCTTCCCCCGCCTGCCCGCGATCTGGCGCGACCTCGTGGAGGACCTGCGCGGCGCCGAGTTCACCGCCTGGCTGGAGAAGTCGACCGGGATCGAACTGGCCGGCCTGCAGCGCAGCATCGGCCTCTACACCCACCGCAACGGCGACTACCTGTCGGTGCACAAGGACAAGCCGACCAAGGCGATCACCGTGATCCTCTACCTGAACCGTGACTGGCCCGTCGAGGCGGGCGGGCAGTTCCAGATCTTCGCGTCCCCCAAGGAGGGTCCGACGGAGGAGATCAGCCCGGTCGGCGGTCAGCTGCTCGCCTTCCCGCCCACCGACAAGTCGTGGCACGCGGTCTCGAAGATCGAGCACCCGGAGGGGACCGAGCGGATCACGGTCCAGATCGAGTACTGGCTGACCACCGGGCTCGCCGGCTCCGCGTACCGGCCGCAGAACTGACCGTCCGGCGCCCGGCACCGAAAGGACCCCCATGGGAAAGATTGTGGACGAACCCCGGAAGATCCTCGTGATCTGGCCGCCGCAGGTGCTCAGCTACTTCAACGCGGGGCACCACCTCGCGCTCTACCAGGTCGCCGGTCACCTGCGCGCCGTCTACCCGGGCGCCCAGGTCACCGCGATCGACGCCAGTGTCGAGCGGCTGACGTGGAAGGACCTCGGCAGCAGGCTCTTCCAGGAGCGGTACGACGCGATCGCCGTGATGAACGAGTTCGACGGCATCGACGGGCTGCGCCGGCTCGTCTCCTACGCGCGGGCGCTGAACCCGGACGCCCCGATCGTCACGTTCGGCAGGCTGTCCGGGGTCAACCCCCGCTTCTTCGAGCGCTTCGACATCGACGCGATCGTGGAGAACGGCGACTTCGAGTCCGGCGTCGTCGCCGCGATCGAGACCTTCCGGGGCCGGGCGGCCGACGCGGCGGGGGTGCACCTGCGCCGCGACGGCTCCTGGGCCGCTCCGAAGCGCCGCGGCGACCTGCTCCCGGCGGAGGACTGGTACCTGCCGACGCCCGCCGAGATCCCGTACGGGCACTACGACGCCCTCTACTTCGACGACGCGAACAAGTTCTGCGGCATCCCGCGCCGCCGCGAACTGGTCGTACCGGCGGCTCGTGGGTGCCCGGTCGGCTGCTCCTACTGCGAGGTGCCGCTGATCTACACGCGGAAGGAACGGCGGCTCACGGTCGAGCGGACGCTCCAGTACATCGAGGAGTCGTTCGCCGCGGCGCCGTTCGAGTACGTGGCGTTCTACGCGCCGACGTTCACGCTGGACAAGAAGTGGATGGAGGAGCTCTGCCGGGAGCTGACCGGCCGCGGTTCCCCGTACCCGTGGAAGTGCGCGACGACGGTCCACCACCTCAGCGAGGGGATGATCCGGTCGATGGGGGCGGCCGGCTGCGTCCGGATCAGCGTCGGTCTGGAGACGCTCGACCCGCAGGAGGGCGCGTTGCTGCCCCGGGCGAAGCAGAAGTCCGCGATGGACCTCGACCGGCTCTCGGCCTGGTGCAAGGAGTCGGGCATCGAGCTGAACTGCTTCGTCATCGTCGGGCTGCCCGGCACCACGATCGAGGGGGCCGAGCGGACCATCGAGGCCGTCCAGGAGCGCGGGGGCCGGGCCCGGCCGACCGTGTACGCCCCCTGGGAGCTCGCGGGCCCAGACCTGCTCGACCACGAGATGGCCGCGTTCAACCGGCAGTTGTTCGTGCCGGGCACCCACGCGCTGACCGACGACGAGCTGGCCCGCGGCTACGACATCGTCTTCGGCAGCCAGCCGGACGTCACGCAGGTGTTCGAGAACATCCCCGCCCGCGCCGCCGGCCCGGCCCTGCGCCCGGCATGAGGGACGAGACGCTCGTGCCGGCGCGGGAAAAGGCGGGCTCCCCCTTCCTGCGGGAGAGCGCCGGCCGGTTCCGCAACCGGCGCGTCCGGGTCCCCGACGAGATCAACCTGAAGAACTGCGGGCTGCTGGACAGCCGGGCGGCGGCGGTGCACCGGGCCACGCTGGCGGAGTTGGACCCGAACGACGTGCTGACCTACCCCATCCTCCAGCCGGTCTACGGCATGCTGGCCGACCGGTTCGGGGTGGACACCGACTCCCTCGTCCTGACCGCGGGCAGCGATCCCGGGCTGAACCTGCTGACCCGGGCGTTCCCGGAGGTGTCGCGGATCGTCCTGCACCAGCCGAACTTCGACGGCTGGGCGAAGTTCGCGGCGATCTCGGGCTGTGTCCTGGACCCCGTGGCCCCGGACCCCGAGACCGGCCTGTTCGACCTCCGTGACCTGGCGCGGCGGCTGCGCGCGGGTGCGCCGGCGTTCGTCGTCGTCACCACCCCGCACAGCTTCACCGGGCAGGTGCACGGAAGGGAGGAGCTGGCCGAGCTGGCGGACGCGGTGGCGGAGCACGGCAGTCTCCTGGTCGTGGACACCGCCTACCTGGCGTTCACCGAGGGCGGCGAGGAGCTGGTGCGCGGGCTCGCCGGTCTGCGGCACGTCGTCCGCGTCAACACGTTCTCCAAGTCCTACGGGCTGTCGGGCGCCCGGATCGCGGTGACGGTAGCGCACCCGGCGACCGCCCGCCACCTGTTCGACCTGGACCCGGAGGGCTCGGTCTCCGCTCCGGCGGTCGCGCTGCTGCGGCGTTCACTGGAGGCGCAGGCCGTCTTCACCGGGATCTGGGCCGACGTGCGGCGGCTGCGGGAGCGGTTCGCGGCCGAGGTCGAGCGCGCGGTGCCCGGCTGGCACGCCCGGCCGAGCGGCGGGAACTTCGTCACCTGGGACGTCCCCGACCCGGCGGACGCCGGGGCCGCGAGCCGGCACCTCCTGGAGCGGGGGATCGTCGTACGGGACCTGTCCGGCGCGCCGGGGCTGCCGGCCGCCGTCCGTATCGCGGTCGCGAACGAGGCCGTCGTCCGTCAGGTCGTCGCCGCCCTGGGCGACCGGTACCGCGAAGGGGTGGCATGAACACCCGGAGGATCATGGTTCCGGGCCTGCCCAACGTGCGCGATCTGGGCGGGCTGCGCGGTCCCGGCGGGGGGTACCTGCGGCGGGGGCTCCTCGTCCGGGGGCCGGCGCCGTCTCCGGAGACGGCGCCGGCGCTCGGCGGCCTGGGCATCCGTACCGTCGTCGACCTGCGCCTGGAGGAGGAACGCCGGCAGTACCGGGGGCCCGAGTGCACGGGCGCGACCGTGCTGTCCCGGCCCGTGGCCGGCGACATGAGCCGTATCCGGGGCAATGTGCGGCCCCGGCCCAGCGACTACCTCGCGAACTACCGCGACATGCTGACGAGGGCGGCGCCGGTCGCGGCGGAGATCGTGGACCTGCTCGCCGACGGGGCGGAGGTCCCCGTCTACATCTGCTGCGCGATGGGCAAGGACCGCACCGGCGTCGTCAGCGCCCTGGTCCTGCGGGCGCTCGGGGTGCGGACGGCGGACGTCGCCCGGGACTACGCCCTGACCGCCCGCGCCTACCGCGCCCTGCGCAGCGCCGACGCCCGCCCGAACTGGACCCGCGAGGACACCCTCGCGCAGCTGCGGCTGCGGACCTCCACGCCGGCGGCGACGATGCGCTCACTGATCGCCGGGATCGAAGCCGAACACGGCAGCGTCGCCCGGCTGCTCACGCTCCACGGCCTCCGGGAGGAGACCCGGCTGCGCACGGTCGCCGGCGCGTTCACCCACCCCGTCCACCTGTAAGGAAGAAGACGTGTCCCTCGTCGACATCGAGACCATCAGCCGGGCCGAGCTGGAACAGGACCCGTTCGGCCACGCCGTGATCCCCCGCTCGTTCGTCACGGATGCCGTCGCCGAGAACCTGCGCGGCGAGTTCAGCGACGACGGCTTCGAGGAGTCCGAGCGCACCGACCTGAACCGGTCCGACAAGCAGTACCGGATGTTCAACCGCAACCTCGTCACCGCCGGCGCGGTCGACGAGGACCAAGTGCGCACGCTCCCCGCGAACTGGCAGCAGCTCGTCGCGGACGTCGTCTCCCAGCCCTACCGCGAGGCGCTGTCCGCGCTCACCGGCGTGGACCTGGAGCGGTGCCTGGTCGAGGCCCGCATGACCCGCTACGCCCGGGGCTGCTGGATCGAGCCGCACACCGACCGCCCGGACAAGGCGGTGACCCACCTCTTCTACTTCAACGACGGGTGGGACCCGGAGTGGAGCGGTGACCTGCGGCTGCTGCGCAGCGCCGACATGGACGACTGCGCGAAGCGGGTGGCGCCGACCACCGGGACGTCCGTCGTGCTCGTCCGCTCGGACCGGTCCTGGCACGGCGTCCCGCCGGTCGCCGACACCTGCCCCGTGGACCGGCGGGCGCTGCTCGTGCACTTCGTCCGCCCGTGACCCCGTTCCGGATCGGCCGGGGGCGGGAGACGCCCGGGAAGCGCACCTACCTGGTGGCGCTGACCGTCGACTGCGTGGGCAACGGCCTGTGGACGCCGGTCGCGCTGATCTTCTTCACCCGGGGGCAGCACCTCCCCCTGGCGCACGTCGGTGCCGCGCTGACGGTCGGCGGGCTCCTCGGCCTGCTGGCGGGACCGGTGAACGGCCTGCTGGTGGACCGGTGGGGTCCGGCGAACGGGGCGGCCCTGAGCTACGCCGTGCGCACCGGGGCGTTCGCGCTGTTCCCCTTCGTCTCCGCCACGTGGCAGGTCGGCGCGCTCGCCGTCGTCGCGGCCGCCGCGGACCGGCTGTTCTGGACGGCCAGCACACCGCTGCTGGCCCGGCTGGTCCCGGCCGAGGCGCTCATCGGCGTGCTGAGCACGGCGAGCGTGCTGAAAGTCAGCGGGTGGGCGGCGGGCGGCGCGATCGGCGCGACCGCCGGGGGCCTGCTGATCGACAGCGGTACGGGACTGCACCTGGTCGCCTACGCCAACGGCCTCACCTACGCGGCGGCCATGGTCCTGGTGCTCACGGTGCGTCGGCACGTCCGGCCCTCCCCCGCGGCCGAGCCTCCGGCCGACGGGCGGGCGTGGCGGTGGCGCGACCTGCGTGACGACCCCGGCTTCCTGCGGCTGTGCCTGCTGACGCTGTTGCTGGCGTTCGTCTCCGACTGCCTGACGGCGATGCTCCCGGTGGTCGCCATCGTGGTGCTCGGGCAGCCGTCGTGGGTGCCCGGGGTGGTGATCGCCGTCGCCTGCGTGTCGATGGCCGTGGCCCGGCGCCCCACGGTCGCCTACGCGCGGCGTGTCCCCGCCCCGCGGGTGCTGCGCCTGGCGTGCTGCTTCCTCACCCTGGCGGTCCTCGTCATGGCGCCGTCCGGCTGGGCGGGGCCGGCCACCACCGCGGTCGTCCTGTGCGCGGCGCTGATCGGCACGCTCGGCGACGCGCTGTTCGCCCCGGTCGTCACCACGACGGCGAACGCCGCCGCGCCGCCCGGTCTGGAGGGCCGCTACAACGCGACCTTCCAGACGTCCTTCGGGATCGCGGGCGCCGTCGCCCCGGCGGCCGGGACGGCGCTGCTGGCCCACGGGAACACCGTCCTGTGGCTCGGCCTGGCCGTCGTCTGCGCGGGGACGGCCCTGTCGGTCGGGTTCCTCACGCGGCCCACCCGGCCGGTAGCGGCGCCCGCACCCGCGCCGCTGCGGCGGATCGTCGTCGGCGGGATCTCCGGCGCGGGCAAGACCACGCTGGCCGCCGCCCTCGCCGGGGCGCTGGACATCCGGCACATCGAGATGGACGCGCTCTACCACGGGCCCGGGTGGACCCACCGGGCGGAGTTCGCGGACGACGTGGAGCGCGCCACGCGAACACCGGCGTGGATCTGTGACGCCCAGTACCACTGGGTCGTCGGCGACCTGCTCGGCGAGCGCGCCGACACGTTCGTCTGGCTCGACCTGCCCCGCCGGACCGTCATGAGCCGCGTGCTGCGGCGCTCGGTGGTCCGGGCCGCCACCGGCCGCGAGCTGTGGCACGGCAACCGGGAGACCTGGCGGTCGATGCTGCGCAACCCGCGCCACCCGCTGCGCTGGGCCTGGTCCCAGCACGCCACCCGGCGCGCCGAGACGGCCGCTTTCCTCGGCTTGCACCCCGGCCTCGCCGTCGTCCACCTGACCAGTGCGAGTCAAGCGCGGCAGTGGCTGCGTTCGATCGAGCACCGGCCCCTTTCGCCCGCCCCGTCACCACTCAGCGCAGGAGGTACCCCCATGCAGGACCGTCGGCGAGAACCCGCTCCCCCGGGCGAGCCGCTGCTGGAGATCCACGGCGGGAACCGGCTCTCCGGGTCCGTCCGCACCTCCGGGTTCAAGCACTCCCTGGTCACCACGGTGGCCGCCGCGGCCACCGCGAGCGCGCCGGTGCGCATCGGAAACTGCCCGGACATCGTCGAGACGACGGTGCTGGGCGAGATCTTCCGCGCGGCGGGCGCGCACGCGCACTACGACGGGCCGGCCGAGACGTTCACCGTCGACGCGTCCGCCTGGGACCGCGCGGAGCTGCCGGCCGATCTCGTCGGCCGCATCCACGGCTCGCTCTACTTGCTGCCCGCCCTCGTCTCGCGCCACGGCGTGGCCCGGCTGCCCGCGAGCGGCGGCTGCACGATCGGCGAAGGCCCGCGCGGCAGGCCAGTCGAGCACATGCTGGACGTGATGGGGCGGTTCGGGGTCACCACCCGCCTGACGGCGGACGGCTCCGTGGACCTCACCGCGCAGCGGCTCACGCCGTGCACCATCGACATGCTCGACTACACGCGCAACAAGGCGCTCATGAGCGGGCCCTGCTACAGCGGTGCGGTCAAGACCGCGCTGCTGATGGGCGCGGTCACGCAGGGGACGACCACGCTGCACCACCCGTACCTCAAGCCCGACGTGACCGACATGGTCACCGTGCTCCGTGACCTCGGCGCCGACATCGAGTTCGCCGGGCCCGAGACGTGGGTGATCCACGGGCGGGGCCCTCAGGCGCTGGACCGGCCCGCCGACGTCACGCTGATCCCCGACCTGATCGAGGTGGTCACCTGGATCTGCGCCGGCGTCCTGCTGGCGGACGAGCCACTGCGGATCACCGGCCCGGGCATCGACCGCGCGGTCCACGCGCTCGCGCCCGAGTTCGACCTGCTGGACCGCATGGGGGTGCGCGTCGACGTCGGCGCCGACGAGGTGACCGCGCACCCGCTGGCGAAGCCGTTGCGGCCGGTGGAGTTCACCGCCATGTCGCGCGGCGTGTTCAGCGACAGCCAGCCCTTCTTCGCCCTGCTGGCGGCGTACGCCGAAGGCCCCACCCACATCAGGGAGGCCGTCTGGGAGCACCGCTTCGGCTTCGCCCCGGAGCTGGAGGCGCTCGGCATGCGGACGGCGGTCGACGACACGGTCCTGCGCGTCGACGGCCCCTGCCCGCCGTACCGGCCCGGCACCGACCTCCACGCCACCGACCTGCGCGCCGCCGCGGTCCTGCTGCTCGCCGCGCTCGCGGTACCGGGCCGGACCACGCTGCGCAACCACCACCACCTGGCCCGCGGTTACCGCGACCTGGTCGAGGACCTGGTGAAGCTGGGCGCCGACATCCGGCACACGACGGCGCCCGACGTCCGGCCGAAGCTCACGGCGGGGGCCGGTGCGGACCCGGCCTGACGTCCTGAGCCGCGACCGCGACCGGGCCCTGCTGGAGTAAGGAGGCCCTGGGCGCGCTCGCCACCACCGCCCGTCCGGGCGGGCGCGTCCCAGCCTCATGAGTCCAGGAACCGCTTCTCCACGTACTCGCCGGGCGCCGGGGTCGGGGGGACGTACGCGAGCGCCGACGCACGGTGTTCCGTGTACGGCTGCAGGTCGTCCCTCGTCGTGAGGCGTTCCTGGACCCGGGTGAAGAGGGTGGGGTCGTGCGTGTAGGCGAGGAAGGGGAGGCCCTGGTCGGCGGCTCCGTTGTCGTACGTGCAGCCCCGGCGGAGCATGCGCGCGCCGCCGTCGTAGCGGGGGCTGGCGGCGCGGACGTGGGCGTGCAGGGGGGTCGTGTAGCGGCCTTCGGGGGTTTTGGAGAAGACGTCCACGTCGTCGTGTTCGTGCCGGAGTCCAAGGGGCGCGCCGGAGCCCCGGTGCCGGCCGATCGTCTGTTCCTGGACGGTGAGGGGGAGGCTCGTGAACTCCTTCACCTTCAGGTGGATACGGCGGACCACCAGGTACGTCGCGTCGTCCGCCCAGACCCAGCGTTCGCACTCCTCGGGGTGGGGTTCTCCGTGCCGTCCTTGAATCCGAGGAGGTTGCGGGGGGTCTGGCCGGGGCGTGTCGGGGGGAGGTGGGCGGGCTGGCGCCAGCGGGTACGGAGGGTGCCGGCCTTGGCGGTGAGGGCCTCGGGGGGCAGAGCTGGAGGACCAGGTCGGGGGTCTTGTGGGTGAGGTTGTCGCCGGGGAACGGGGGAAGTTCCCGCAGCGGCTCGGGGGCTGTACGGCCCAGCGCGGGGGGAAACCGGGGCCGAACCCGAGGGTCGCGGTGAGCGCGGGGTCCTCGGGGTGCTGGAGGAGGGGGTCCAGCGGGTGAGGGTTCGGACGAGGGCCTCGGTGGCCGCTCTGCCGGTCAGGTGGGGGGACTGCAAATAGAACGGCCCTGTCTCACTTTCAGTGGTGACGGAGGGTGGCGCTATCCGAGGAGGATGCGGTGGCGGAGGAGGGTGAAGCCTGCTCGACCGTGCATCTGGCGCGCGATTCGCTTGGTCTTGGTGTTGACACCTTCGGCGGGGCCGTTGCTGTACGGAAGTGTGAGTGCGGCGTCCACGGCGTCGCGGTCTCGGTCCAGGCCCCGGGTGAAGGCGTGCAGATGAGGCAGATCGGCTGAGCGAACCTCGACGATCCAACGCGAGAGCCCGTCGGCATTTCCTGAGCAAGGCGTCGGGAGTTTGGCGAAGCTCCGGACAACGGCGGCCAGTTGGGTCATCTCGGGGCAGACGGCGGTGAGCCGTGCGAGAAGATCGTGATGTTCGGCCTTGAGGTTGTCGGGCCTGGTGAGGATCATCCGGGCGAGCCGGCGCGGGGAGATGTGGCTGCGGGCGGCGTCCGCGCGGCCCTGGTTGATGTACTTGTGCAGGAGGTTCAGGCAGTCGGCGAACCCGAGGGCCTTGATCTCTTCGAAGAGGTGCTGGACGGGCACGGCGGGATCTTCGGCCCGGCATTTGCGCAGGTGCTCGCGGTAGGGGTCGACGAGGCTGGCGCGGTATTTGGGGACGCGGAGCATCCGCTCGGGCCGGTCCGCCCGCGCGTAGCGTTTGACGGTGTTCAGGGCCAACTGCAGTCGGCGGGCGCACTCGAGCAGGCCCACGCCCTTCTCGAGCAGGTTGTGGACCTGGTGCCAGCGTTCCATGGTCGTCTGCGCGCGGGGCCCATCGTAGATGGGCGCGTCCAGCACGGCGGCCCAGCAGGTGCTGTGTGCCTTCATCTTGCTCAGGGCGGCTTCGCAGAGGTTGTGCCACAGGTGCCACCGGTCGGCGACCTGGACTGCGTCGGGCAGGGCCCGGCGGACGGCCTCGGCGTAGGTGGCTGGGCCGTCTCGGCACACGATCTTGATGCCCGGATGCCCGCGCAGCCATGCTTCCAGCGTGTCGGCAGTGCGGTCGGGAGGTACGTCGATCCGTTCATGGGTCTCGGCGTCCGTCACCACGGTGGCGTAGCGGTGCCGCCGGCGCAGGGCGAAATCGTCGACGCCGATCACGCGGGGCGCCCGTCCGGTGGGCAACGGGATGCGTAGAAGGGTGCGCAGGGCCGTGTGACGCGACAGGCCCACTGCGAGTATCGCCAGCAGACGCGATCCAGCCCGGCCCGCTAACAGTGCGGCGCTGGTATCGCTCCAGCACCCCGGGCATCTGCTCACGGAAGGTCTGCTGGCAGCTGCGCGTGGGACACACCAGGCGCCGCACTCGCACACGAACCACCACCCGGCGGTCGTCCACCGGCACGTCGGCGACGGTCCGCCAGTGGTAGCCGTGCACCCGCCCCGTCGGCGCCCCGCACACCGGACAGATCGCGGTGCCTTGCGGAGTCCGCGCCCGCACCACGATCCGCTCACCCTCGTCGGCCACATCCTCGATGACCAGCGGGAACAGTCCCGAAAACACTATCTGCACAAGCTCGTTGACGTCCTTCACACGAAGGTCAACGACCCTCACGACTCTCCATCACCACCGAATGTGAGACAGGGCCAATAGAACGGTGTAACTCCGATCATGGAGGATTGCACCTGTGACCAGCGAAAACATAGCGGATTGAAGAGACCGGGACCGTGGCCGTGCAGACGGCTCCGTCAACGGCCGCGGATGACGGCTTCATCGAGGAACTCGTCGCCCGGGCTCAGGCCGACGGGCTGCAGTTGACCGGCGAGGGCGGCTTGTTGCAGCAGCTGACGAAGCGGCTGTTGGAGTCCGCGCTCGACGGTGAGATGACCGACCACCTCGGCTATGACAAGCACAGCTCGCCGTTCCGGGAGGGCCAGGGTGGAACAGGAATTCTGACGCGCGTGCTCACAGCAACACTCCACGGTTCCCGTGGACGGCCCTCGGCACCATGCTGACCTGCGAGCTCACCGGCATCACAGAGCTATCGGTTTCGGCCGGAACGAACCTCATCAGCGTCCCGTACCGACATCAGCCCCCGTCAGGGCAGACAGGAAGCACCTCGGCGCGCGCCACGGCATTTACCACGCCCCCGGCGCGCACCGAAGGTGCGCTGGGTCGCTGACCTGCAAAAACGCCCTCCCGAAGGAGGGCGGAGCGTGGGCGCCCCCGGCAGGACTCGAACTTGCGGCCAAGCGCTTAGAAGGCGCCTGGTGCGTAGCGTGCCACGCCCTGGCTGACCTGCTTCTCTTATCGTGCAGTGCGCGTCATCGTCTGGACTTCGACACGCATTCGACGCGGCCCGGACTACTCGTACGTCGTCGCTGCTTGCAGAGCTTGCGCGAAGAAGGCCCAGTCACCGTCAGGCGGCAAATTCCGGCCGGTGTTGCGGTACCAGCCGTCCGCGTCATCCATCCAGGCGGCCAGAGCGTCCAGGAAGCTCGGAAGGTCCGCGTTCTCCCATGAGCTTCCGTCCTCGGCGTGACTGCGACGCAAGGAGCGAACGAAGGCTGCCAGGTCTTCTCTGCTGTCGACGTGATCAGGAGAAGTGGTCATGCCTGGGGAGCCTACTTGGCACGCCTAGCCGGAGTTGCCCTGTGAGCGGAGCTAGTGCTGTGACCGCATAGGTTCGCCGGGTTGGTCGTCGTGGCGGTTGGATGTGCGGTGACGTCCGATCGTCCTGCACCGTCCGCTCACGCATCGCTCACGCATCTATTGACGCGGCGCCGTTGCCGCCGAACTGCGGCTTCTCGGTGCTCACGGATCCGCGCGCCAAGGGTGAGCCGGACGCGCGGGCGGCACGCCGCCTGTTGGGCGAGCACACTGCTGCACTCGAGATCCTCACCGCGGGTCCGGGGAGCGAGCGGGTCCGACCAGGGATCGTGCCATTGTTGATCCCGTTGATGACCGGTTGGCGCGAGGGGAACGGCGTGCGGCTGTCGCGGGACATCACCGGGTGGGCGTTCATGGTGGAGGTGGACGGTGTTCGGCGTGCCGGACTGGCGGTAGGACTGGCCGGCATCAGCCCGTTCACCGCCGGTGGCGGGGCCGGAGGCAGCCTGTTCACCCGCGCGAACGGCTGGTGGGGCCTCCCGGTGCTCCTCTCGCTGAACGAACTGCCCCTCGGCCACCCTGTCGATCACAGGTGGTGTGTTACGCAGGACGACGGAGGCGTGCTGTCCGTCCTCAGCCCGGACGGCGCGTACTTTGTGCACGACCTCCGCCTGGAGGAGCCGCTGGGCTGGCGCGAGACGGCGATCGCCTCGGGGACGGTCATGCTGGTCGTCTCCCACGTGCTGCCTGTCACGGATGATCCGATCGGCGCGCTCGACTTCGAGACGCGGCAGGGCATGGTGTGTGCCGGCCCCGTGCGCTTCGGCGAGCCGGGCTGCGAACCGCGTGATGAGGAGGACGGCGCGCCGACGGTCAGGTTCCTCATCGATCCGGTCGGCACGCTGATGGAGTTGGCACATTACGCGTGCGACCGCATCCTGTCGTTGTCCCAGGCGAAGCAACAGGCGCGCGAACTGGAGAAGACGCGACAAGCCCTGGCGGAACACACGGACCAAGCGCTGCCCGCCGAGGCGATGGTGGAACTGCTGTTCCGGGACGAGTTCCTCGACCACCGCGGTCTGGTCGAGCTCATGTACGTCTACTGGAGGCTGGTCGCCGAAGTCGCCGACACCTGCGGGGCGGAGGACGCCTGGCGGGACGCGGCGCTCCGTACCGTCGAGTCGGCCGTCCACCTGGTGGCGGACCGGTGCGATCGCGCGGTGTTCGAGGAAGCCGACGCGGTGGTGTCACGGCTGATCGACAAGCTGAGCGATCCCGCCGAACTGGAAGCCGCGTTGCTGGCCGCCGCCCGGTTGCGGTTGGCCACCCGGGGAGCGGAGGACTTCGCCGCCGACCACTACGCCCGCGGGATGCGTACCATCTGGTCCGCTCGGCTGGACGCGGACCTGTACCGCACGTGGTTCACCGACGAGGAGCCCTTCCAAGCCGAGTCCCACCGGCTGGTGGCGGAGGCGGGACACCTGGTGGTGCGCGCGCTGGAGCTGGACGGCGGGACCCGAAAGACCCGGCTCCTGGCGTCGTTGGCGCAGATCCTCGCGGACGAGGAGGGAGTTCACCGGGATGCCGCCGGCGCCGCTCTGTCGGCATGGCTCGACTCGTCCACCGCCGACGATCCGGATGTCGCCCTGTTCCTGCTCAGAGTGGTGGACGGGGTTCCCCCGGCCCTGGCCGACGGGTTGCCCAGGGCGGTCTTCGAGTCGCCCATGGCCGATTTCGTCGCCGCCCATGGCAGCGACGTAACCGCGAAGGTGATCAGCCAGGGCGTCAACCTGGCCCGGGAACGCGCCGACCGGCCGCTGCTGCGCACCGCGCTGGACTGGGCGGAGCAACTCGGCGTCCGCTGGGACCCCGCCCACCGCAGGCAGTTGACCGAGGCACGGCTCCACGTGCTGCCCGACGACCCCACCGACTGCCCGGGTCCCGACCATCCGCTCGCGGCGTCGTTTCCGCAATCCCCGCAATCCTGGACCCCTACGCAACGGTCGGCGGCGCTGCTGCATGCGGCCGCACATGCCCGCGACCTGCGGCAGCCGGCGCTGGGGCTGACCCTCCTGAGGCAGGCGGGCGACGTACGGAGCGAGGAAGCCCGGCTGCTGACGGCGGACCTGTACTACCAGTCGGCCCAGGCGGGCGAGCCGGTCTCCAGCAGCCCTGTCCCGTTCCCGTGGGGTTACTACGCGTATGCGGCACTCGGCTACGCCTCGCTGGGCTTCGAGGAACTGGCGCGGGCGAGCCTGGTGCCGTTCGTGCAGCAGGTGGGCAACCTCCACGGCGAGGAACTCAAGGCAGCGCTGTTCGCGATCATCGTGGACGTGCCGAACTTCGACACGAGCCGCGCGCCCGAACTCGGCGGGGTACTGCGCGACCTCGTGCACTCGGCGGTCTGGCAGCTCACGGCGGAATCCGAGACGCTGCCGATGGGTCTGATGCTCGGTCTGCACCAGGCGGGCAAGGGACCGGAGCTGGGCGCATGGTGGCGGATCGACGGTCCGCTCGCGCTGCCCGCGCACATCCAGCACCTTCTCGGCAAGCTGCACGATCTGGAGGAGCCCGCGGCCTCCCTCGGTGCGTCTGGCGCGTCGCCGCACCTGCTGAACGTACTGGACTCCGACCGCCGTCCCGGCGGCCACGACGCCCAGCAGATCGCCCGGAACGTGCGGTGGCGCATCTCGTCGCTCATCGACGACGAGCTGAGCCGCCGCGCGGCACCGCTCATCGACGACCAGCGCCTCTGGGCGAAGGCACACGAGCTGCTGGACGACCGGACCGTACTGCTGACCTGGTTCCTGCCCGCCGCTGTGAGCGGCGCGGCCGTGCTCCTCGCTGTCACCAGGCAGGGCCGGGTGCTCGTCGTGCACCTGGGCGACGGCGCGGACGAGAACAACGACCGGCATCCGGTGGCGGACCGGGTTGAGGCGATCCGGACGGAGATCCAACGCGACCCGCTGTTCGGCGATGTGACGCCGGAAGGCAGCCGACTGCTGCGGCAGCCGGGCGACATGCCGCTCGGCGGCAGCGAACTGTGGGACAAGTGGCGGGCCCAGGGCAAGGACCGGATCCTGGCCTGGCCGCACGGCGCGCTGCACTACCTGCCGTTACCACTGTGCCGACCCGGGGAACGGATGATCGCCGACGACTGGACGGTCACCACCATCGCCGGCCTCGAAGCCCTGATGCCCGCCGCAGGCCCCGTACGGCCGCGCCGCACCGCGGTGCTGGCCTCCGCCGACGGCGGTGTGCCCTACGGGCTGCACGCCGAACCGGCGCTGGAGGAGCACGCGCGGAAGGTCGCCGACGCGGTCGGCGCGGACGCCGTCACCGGGCCCGCGGCCACGCGTGACCGGTTGCTCGCCGAACTGGCCACGGCGGACGTGGTCCACATCGCCGTACACGGGACGCTTGACCAGGACGCGCCGTGGATGCACTGCCTGTATCTCACCCCGGATCATGATGACGACGGCCGGGTCTTCGCCTACGACTTCCTGGAGGCCGACCTGCGCGGTGTCCGCCTGGTCACTCTCGCCGCGTGCGAGTCCGCGCTGGGCCGATTCGATCGCGCGGACAACGTACGTGGCATCCCGTCGGCACTGATCACCGCCGGCGCGCAGGCCGTCGTCGGGTGTCTGTGGCCCGTACGCCCGGAGCCGGCCACGTACTTCTACCACCACATGCACCATCGGATCGCGCACGGCACGGACACGGAGCGCGCCTTCCGCGAGGCCCAGCTCGCCACCCGTGCCCGGCATCCCCACTACCGTGACTGGGGAGCGTTCACCTACCTGCATGGTCGGAGCAAGGGAGCCGTGGCATGACCGAGGTCCGGTTGCACGATGTCGAGCTTGTGCCGGAGCGCACGCTCGGCAGCCCGGCCGACGACGAGCCGCTGCGCGGCAGGCTCACGTTCGGCTGGGATGTGCTGCCCGTCGACCACGAGGGCGTGCCCGCTCAGTGGGTGTCCTATGTCAAGGCAACGCCCGACCGCGAGTTCCGGCAACTGTTGATGGTGTGCTCGTTCCGTCCGGAGACACCGGCCGGCAAAGGTGAGTTCCGCCACGCCTCCCTGGGAGTGGCGCTGTCCACACCGGACGGCCGAGCACGGCCCGTCGCGCGGCTGATCGACCCCGGCGAGCGCACCCGTCCGGTCGTCGGCTCCGGCATGGGCATGAGCTTCACGGTCAAGGCAGGTCTGCTGGACGTGGGCGTGGAGAAGCCGCCGGGTGCGGGGCCGGAGAGGGACGAGTGGATCGTCCGCGGCCACGGCGCGTCCCAGCCGAACCCGCAGTGGGAGTTCCGCCGGGTCAAGGGCTTCCCGCTGGTCGGCGACCACCCGGTGGCAGCGCTGGTGGAACTCGTGCCCGACCGGCTGAACATGGCGGAGGTGCTGGTGGCGGCAGAACTGGAGCACCGCAGCTGGGGGATCCGCCGCTACCGGGCACGGCTCGCACCGTCGCCGCACGCCATCGTGCTGGCCGGGTGACCACGCCACATCCGTCAGCGGATTGCGCGGACCATCACGGTGAGGACCGGCGAGGCCGGTGCCGGCTGGCTCTGGCCGATGTTCTCGTACCCCCAACAATTACGAGCGCCGCTCCGCACCCGTCCCGAAGTTCCTCGACGAGGGAGCCCAAGCCATACGTCGAGGGACGGGGTGACGGCGCGCTGCGCTTCACCGCCGCAGGGCGGACCGCTGCGCGCCCGCAACTTCCGCTAGCGGCTCTTCGCCCCTTCGCCCGGCCGTGCTTGCCATCGCCAGCGGCGCGGACGTCAACGTCGTACAGACGATGCTGGGCCACAAGTCCGCGACGCTGACCCTGGACACCTACGGTCACCTCTTCCCCGACCGCCTCGACGAGAGGGGCCCCACCATCGCAGGGCGGAAGTCCTCGGGGTTGCGCAGAAGCCAACGGGACCGTGTGCCAGTGGACGGATTTCCGCCTTCATGTACATCTGCTACATTCATTACATGAGTGATCCGGTGGTCGAATCCATGGCCGAGGTCCGCAGCCACCTCGCCGACGTCATCGATCGCGCTCGCCGGGAGGAAACCCCGACGATCATCACCCGGCGCGGCAAGCATGAAGCTGTCGTGATCGACATCCAGGAGTACCAGCGCCTGCGACAGATCGCCGAAGAGGCCGAAGAGTCGTGGCTCAACCGGCTGGCCGACGAAGCCGAGTCCGAGGGCACGGAAGGGTCGGTCTCACTCGAAGAGATGGCTGCCTTGCTCCGCGCTCATGAGCGCTGATCCATGGAGCACGTCACGCGTTTCACGCCGCACGCCCAGCGGGACATGCTCAAGATCCCGCGCCCGGATGCCCTGCGTATCCTGTATCGCCTCACTGAATTTCAGAAGGCAACGGATGCGGGCGATACGACTGCGTTCGACATCAAAGCCCTCCAAGGGCACAACGCTCGTTGGCGACTCAGAGTCGGTGACTACCGCATCGTCTATACCGTCGAGAACGGCCAACTCATCGTGTGGGTCCTGGCCGTCGGCAACCGCCGCGACGTCTACCGCCAGGTTCCGTAGGACTCCGCCACGCAGTTGGTGTCGGCAGCCCGCCGTGGGATGCGGGAGCGTGCGCCCTTCGTTTCGTCTGTTCAGGCGGCTGCGGAGCACGCGAGACTCGTACTCGTGACGCGTAACCCCCAACACCCTTCCCGGTGTCGCTGAGGCCGACCAGGGTGGCCATCGAGAAGTGGTGCATCGTCGTGGCCCCGGCGAGGGAGGGGGAGCGGCTGCCCAGGGCGCGCTGTACCCGCAGGGCGTCGAGCGCGGTGGCCCCCAGCCCCTGGAGCGACTCCGGGGCCAGCAGCCCCGGGCCCCCACTCTCCCGGAACAGCCGGATCCCCGGGCTCTCCGGTGCCTCCAAGGACATCAGCGGTACCGCGCTCAGACTGTCGTCGAGCCCCGGCAGCAGCTTGGTGAGTGCGGCGCGCTCCCGCTCCAGGAATCTCATGTCGTCCCCTGTTCCTCGCTCCTCGTTTGCACCGTCGGCGACGTCGCTTCTGTTTACGCGCCCGGCGCTGGGAACCCTCGGGGAGAAGTCACGGGAAATGTGGGCGTGTTGGGGCGATGGGGACGGGCGGCGACCGAAGGTCTCAGCGCCCACCCCTCCCCCCTGGACCCTCAGCGTTCGAGCAGAGAGGTCCCCCGCGCCGCGCTGAAACGCGCCGAGCGGCACCACATGCGCAGGAACTCCGCGGCCGCCCCCACCTGGCGCAGCCCCTGCGCCGACGAGTCCTCGTGGATGCGCAGATCCACCGCCACGCCCGAGTGCGCCGCCCGGGTCGCGAAGGACAGCGCGTCGTCCAGCAGTACCTCCGTGCCCGCCGCGTGCAGTTGCAGCGGGGGCAGACCGTGGAGGTTGCCGTGGAGGGGGCTCAGCAGGGGGTTCCTGGGCTCCGTCACACCCGCGTAGGCGGCCGCGCGTACGGGCAGGGTCTCCGCGTCCACCGTGCGGTCGGCAGCCGCGTTGAGCAGCAGGCTCGGCGCGTCCAGGGTGAAGTCCAGCAGCGGCGACATGAGTACCGCGCAGGACGGCGGCGGCGCGCCCTCGTCGCGCAGGCGCAGCAGCAGGCCGGCCGCGAGCGCGCCGCCGAGCCGCTCGCCGGCGACCGCGGCCGGACCCCGGTCGCGGCAGTGCTCCCAGGCGGCGTACACGTCCTCCAGCGCCTCGGGGAAGCGTCGGCGGTAATCGGCGCACAGAACGGAGTACCCGGTGGTGCGGGCGAGTTCACGGGCGGTGGGCAGGGCGTCCTGCGGGGTGCCCGCGAGCTGTGGGTCTCCGTGCAGGTACAGCACGGTCTGCTCCGCGCGGGGGCCGCCCGGACGGGCCTGCGGACCGAACGGGCCATCCTCGACGTGGACTTCACTCGCCACGGGTCCCCACCTTCTCCGCCGCTTCCCGGTGTTCCTCAACCATGCGGGGCCTTCCGGTCGTCCGACAGTCTCGTCAGGTGAGCGCACGGCCCTCGGCGACGTCGTCGGCGGCGAGGGGTGTTCACCCGCACCCTTGCATCCCCGTCCATCAGCCGGGTCATGCATGTGGGTGACACCCCACGAACCCGCCGTCACGAACCCACCCCTTGGACACCCCCTTGACTGCGGCTCGAGGCCGATCGACACTCCAGAAGGGAATCCTAGTGAACAGGTAGGGAAACATGGGGCGCCTTGAGCCGGTCACCAGCCGCGCGAGCCGTACACCGGGCCCGCCCCCTCTTCTGACCTCCCGCCGTCACATCGACCTGCAGCGCGTCTGCAGCGCGATCGGCCCCCGGGGCTGACCGCAGGCAGCGAAGCCGCACCACGCCCCTGCGCCCCTGCTCGACGTTGCTACCGCCGCGCGTACGTCCGCGCGCCCGCCTCCGGGGAGAGTCATGTCCGTCACACCGCTGGCCGCCCACCCGTCCCAGCAGCCCACCCCCGCCTTCCGGGGCCGGATCGGCCGGGACGCACGCAGCGGCCACTACGCCGTGCCGCGCCGCTACCGCCTCCACCTGTCGCCCGCCACCGCGCCCGGTCTGCGCATCGCCGTCACCCACAGCCTCCTGGGCCTGGGCGCGGCCTGTCCGGTGACCCTCCTGCCCCCGGTCCCCGACTGTCCCGACGGCGGCCACCACGCACTGCGTCCGCTCTACGACGCCAGCGCGCACCGCTACACCGGAGCGGCCCTCGGGCCGGTGCTCAGCGACGACTGGTCCGGGCGGATCGTCAGCACCCACGCCCCCGACATCACCCGCGACCTGGCCCGCGGCTTCGGCGGCGGCCGCCCCTCGCTGTACCCGTGTGGCACCGAGTCGGAGATCGAAGCCGTGGAGCTGCTGTGCGGGGAGGGTATCGAGGAGGCCGCACAGCGCGCCGGAGCGCCCGGCGCCGAGCCGGCGCACCGCGCCGCCGCGCTCGACAAGCTGCTCGCCACCCTTGACGCGCTGGAGCGCAGCCTCACTGACTATGAGTTCCTGATCGGCGATCAGATCACCGCCGCCGACGTCGAGGTGTGGGTCGCCCTGGTCGAACTCGACACCGTGCACCGCCACCACCTCGACGCCGCCGCGGTCCACCGCATCGCCGACCACCCCGCCGTATGGGCCTACGCCCGCCGTCTCGCCGCTCGTCCGGCCTTCGGCGCGCACCTCGACCTCGACGGCATCGCCCGCCGCCACCACGCCCAGTGCCGGGGCCTGGAGGCCGCCGGTTCGGCTGTCCAGATCCTGGACTGGGCCGCCCACGCGGCAGGTAGCGACAGCACTCCGCCGCAGGTCAAACGACCCTGAAGCGTTCCATCCAGTGGACCGACGTTGACATCCGATCGACCAACTGCCTTACTTGCGGCGCAGACGGCGCGAAGGCCCCCGGGCCGGAACAGTGACGGTGACGACATGTACGCAGTTCCCAGGACGGCGACACGCCGCTCCCAGAGCTGCGTACTGTCGTACCCCCTCGTGGCCGACCGCTCCGTCGATCTGCTGCGCGTCAACAGCGCACTCTGTACGGCACCGGGCCGTGCCCGTTGTCGGGGCTGACGTCCTTCCAGCCCCGCACTCCGCACAACACCGCTTCCGCGGTGTGCCGTTGATCCCCGTAGAGCCCCCGGTTCCGTGCACTCCCGCGCGTCGCTCCGTGCCGCAGAGCGGTTTCCCCCGCTTGCGCCTTCGGCCGTAGCCGCTCGGGGACCACCGCCGTCCCGGGGCGTCCGACTCCGCCGGAGCCCGCCATGAGTGAACCCCAAGGCGCCGCCGTGTCTCTCGCCGAGGCACCGCCCCCGCCCGCTGAAGCCCCGTCAAAACACCTCACCGTCCAACGAGTTAAGCCGTTGCGCAAGCCCGGCCGCTGGATCGCCACCGCGGTCGTACTGATCCTGGTCGCCCAGATCGTCCACGGACTGATCTCGAACCCCTTCTACCAGTGGGACCGCTTCGGCTACTGGTTCCTGCGGCCCACCATCCTCGACGGACTGCTCATCACTCTCGAAGTAGCCGCCTACAGCGCCGTGTTGGGCCTCCTCGGCGGCATCCTCCTCGCGCTGGCCCGGCTCTCGAAGAGCCCGGCCTTGCGCGCGGTCAGCTGGACCTACGTATGGGCCCTGCGCTCCATACCGCTGATCGTGGTGCTGCTCTTCCTCTACAACTTCAGCGCCCTGTACAAGACGCTGAGTATCGGAGTCCCCTTCGGACCCGCCTTCTTCACCTTCGACGAGTCACGGCTCGCCACCGACATGGTCGTCGCCGTCATCGGCCTCAGCCTCAACGAGGCGGCGTACGCGGCCGAGGTGGTCCGCGGCGGCATCCTGTCCGTCGACCAGGGCCAGCACGAGGCGGCATCCGCCCTCGGCCTGCCCAAGGGCTACCAGTTCCGCAGGATCGTCTTCCCGCAGGCCCTGCGGTCGATCACCCCGAACTACGTCAACCAGCTCATCGGCCTGATCAAGAGCACTTCGCTGGTCTTCTACGTGTCCCTGCTCGACCTGTTCGGCACCGCGCAGACGATGGGCTCCACCTACCCCGGCGACATCGTGCCGCTGCTGCTGGTCGTCACCGTCTGGTACCTGATCCTGACCAGCGTCGTCTCCGTCATCCAGTTCTACGTCGAGCGGTACTACGCCCGGGGCGCCACGCGCTCCCTGCCGCCGACCCCGCTGCAGAAAGTCCGCACCGGCCTGCGCGACCTGCGCGAGCGCCTGCGCAGGGAGGCCGCCGTATGACCGCCGAAACGCTCACCACCGTCGAGGCCGAGCCCGCCGCCCTCGAGGTGCACGACGTGCACAAGTGGTACGGCGCCCACCGTGTGCTGAACGGCGTCGACCTGACTGTGCGGCCCGGCGAGGTCACCGTGATCCTCGGCCCGTCCGGCTCGGGCAAGTCCACCCTGCTGCGGGTCGTCAACCACCTGGAGAAGCCCGAGCGCGGTTACGTCAGCGTCAACGGCGAGCTGATCGGCGTACGCCGCAACGGTGACCGGCTGCGGGAACTGAGCGAGCGGGCCATCCTCACCCAGCGCAGCCGAATCGGCTTCGTCTTCCAGAACTTCAACCTCTTCCCCCATCTGACCGTCCTGGACAACGTGGCGGCCGCCCCTGTGGCCACCGGGAGGCTCGGCAAGGCGCAGGCCCTGACGGCGGCCCGCGAACTCCTCGGCCGGGTCGGCCTGGCCGACAAGGCCGACGCCTACCCGCGGCAGTTGTCGGGCGGCCAGCAGCAGCGCGTGGCCATCGCCCGCGCCCTGGCCCTGCGCCCCGGGCTCATCCTCTTCGACGAGCCCACCTCCGCTCTCGACCCCGAACTCGTGGGTGAGGTCCTCGCGGTCATCAAGGACCTGGCGAAGAGCGGCACCACCTTGGTGATCGTCACGCACGAGGTCGGTTTCGCCCGGGAGATCGCCGACCGGGTCGTCTTCATCGACGGCGGCCGCATCGTCGAACAGGGCCCGCCCGCCGAGGTCCTGGACAAGCCGCGGCACGAGCGGACCAGGGACTTCCTCAGCAAGGTCCTCTGACCTCCACCCCCACGCCCTCACCCGACCTCTCCAGCAAGGACAGTCATGCCTACCAATTCCCGTCGCAGCCTGACACGCGGCATCACCGCGGCCACCGCAGTCGCCACCCTCGCCACCGGGCTCGCCGCCTGCGGGGGCGAAAGCGAGGCCGCCGCCAAGACCGACACCGTCGGCACGGTCACCGTGGGTCAGCTGTCCAACGGCGCCGCGAAGGAGACCGCCCTCAAGGTCTCCGAGGTGAAGTCCATCAGCGCCGAACTGCCCGCCTCCCTCAAGAAGAGCGGCAAGCTGGTGATCGGATCCGGCACCCTGCCGTCCGGCAGTCCGCCGCTCGGCTTCGTGGGCAGCGACCAGAAGACGATCACGGGTTCCGAGCCGGACCTCGGCCGCCTGGTCGCCGCTGTGTTCGGGCTCAAGCCCGAGGTGCGCCGGTCGACCTGGGAGAACCTGTTCATCGGTCTCGACAGCGGAAAGGCCGACGTGGCCTTCTCCAACGTCACCGACACCGAGGAGCGCAAGAAGAAGTACGAGTTCGCCTCCTACCGGAAGGACGACCTCGCCTTCGAGGTGAAGAAGGACAACACCTGGAACTTCGACGGCGACTACGAGAGCCTCGCCGGCAAGACGGTCTCCGTCGGCAACGGCACCAACCAGGAGAAGCTCCTCCTGGAGTGGAAGGCGAAGCTGGCCAAGGAGGGCAAGAAGCCCCTCACCGTCAAGTACTTCCAGGAGAGCAACAGCATCTACCTGGCGCTCAACAGCGGCAAGATCGACGCCTACTTCGGACCCAACCCGAACCTCGCCTACCACGCGGCGAAGACCGCCGGCACGCCCCAGGCGACCCGCGTCGCGGGCCGGTTCTCCGGTGCCGGTGAGACGCTCCAGGGTCTGATCGCAGCGACCGCCAAGAAGGACAGCGGTCTCGCCAAGCCCCTCGCCGACGCCATCAACTACCTGATCGAGCACGGCCAGTACGCCACATGGCTCAAGGCCTGGAACCTCTCCAACGAGGCCGTCGCCCATTCCGAGGTCAACCCGCCCGGCCTGCCGCTGGACAACTCGTGAAGACCGACGTCCGCCGAGCCGGAGCCGCGACACGCACCGGCGCGGATCGCCTGGACAACGCCGTCTGGCACGCGTTGAGCGGCCCGCACGCCCACCTCGCCGAGCGGGTCGGCCGGGCCGCCCGCTACCCGGCCGACGTGTACGCCTTCGCCGCACTCGCCGACCCGGCGGACCCGGCTGCCTGGGCGGACCTGCAAAGGCTCGTCGGCTCGGGAACCGTCGTACGCCTCAAGCCGGTCGACCGGGTCCCCGACGGCTGGGAGGTCGTGGGAGGCGGGCAGGGCGTCCAGCTCGTCGACGCCGGGTTGCGGGTCCAGCACGCCCCGGAGGCGGTCCTCCTCGGCCCGGACGACGTTGCGGAGATCCTCGACCTCGTCGCCCGCACCAGGCCGGGCCCGTTCCTCAAGCGCACGGTCGCTCTCGGCACCTACCTCGGCATCCGCCATCAAGGCCGGCTGATCGCCATGGCGGGGGAGCGGCTGCGACTGCACGGCTGGACGGAGATCAGCGCGGTCTGCACCGACCCGGAGCACCGCGGCCGGGGGCTGGCCACCCGACTGGTGCGCGCGGTCGCCGCGGGCATCCGCGCCCGTGGCGAGACCCCGTTCCTGCACGCGGCCGCGAACAACACGTCGGCGATCCGGCTCTACGCGTCGCTCGGCTTCGCGGTGCGTCGCCGCTCGACCATCCTCCAGGTCCGCGCCCCGGCACGGGGAACACGTGGCGAGGGCCGGGCGTTGTGACTGACGACGAGATGTGCGACGCGCCGAGGCGCGCGACCAGAAGGAAGGGGGTGGCGGACGTGACCCGGATATCCCACGCCGTCCACCTCCACTCGCGGGCCCACATCGACCTCCAGCGCGTGGCCGGCGCGCTCTGTTGCTCCTGACCCGTTCCTCAAACGCCGTGCCCCGTGTCCTGCCCGGGGGCCGGTGATCTCGTACGGACCTCCAGGAAGGCGCCCACTCGTGTCCTCGACGCACCCTTCTCCTCTGCATCTCGCCGTCGCCCTCGACGGCACCGGCTGGCACCCCGCCTCCTGGCGTGAGCCGGTCGCCCGCCCCCGGGACCTGTTCACCGCCGGATACTGGACCGACCTGGTCACGGAGGCGGAGCGCGGCCTGATCGACTTCGTGACCATCGAGGACGGCCTCGGCCCGCAGTCCTCGCACTTCCTGGACCCGGACGACCGCACCGACCAGGTGCGCGGCCGACTGGACGCCGTCCTGATCGCCTCCCGCGTCGCTCCGCACACCCGGCACATCGGCCTCGTGCCGACCGTCATCGCCACCCACACCGAGCCGTTCCACATCTCCAAGGCGATCGCCACCCTCGACTACGTCAGCACCGGCCGCGCCGGTCTGCGCGTGCAGATCAGCGCCCGCCCCCACGAGGCCGCCCACTTCGGCCGCCGCACGATCCCGCGTATCGAGGCCTACGACAGCCCCGGCGCGCTGGACGTGGTGCGCGACCTCTTCGACGAGGCCGCCGACCACGTCGAGGTCGTGCGCCGCCTCTGGGACAGCTGGGAGGACGACGCGGAGATCCGCGACGCCGCCACCGGCCGTTTCGTCGACCGCGACAAGCTGCACTACATCGACTTCGAGGGCGCGCGCTTCAGCGTCAAGGGCCCCTCCATCACCCCCCGCCCGCCGCAGGGCCAGCCCCTCGTCACCGCCCTCGCCCACGCCACCGTCCCCTACCGCCTGGTGGCCCGCGCGGCCGACGTCGGCTACATCACCCCGCACGACACCGACCAGGCCCGCGCGATCGTCGGGGAGATCCGCGCCGAGCAGGAGAGCGCCGGCCGTGCGGGCGAGCCGCTGCACGTCTTCGGCGACCTGGTGGTCTTCCTCGACGACGACCCCGCCGAGGCCGCGGCCCGCAAGGAGCGCCTCGACGCGCTCGCCGGAGAGCCGTACACCAGCGACGCCCGCGTGTTCACCGGCACCCCGGCCCAACTCGCCGACCAGCTCCAGGAGTTCCAGGCGGCCGGCCTGACCGGGTTCCGGCTGCGGCCCGCGGTCGCGGGCCACGACCTGCCGGCGATCACCCGCGGCCTGGTCCCCGAACTCCAGCGCCGTGAGGCCTTCCGCCGCGCCTACGAGGCGGACACCCTGCGTGGCCTGCTGGGCCTGCCCCGCCCCGCCAACCGCTACGCGGCCGCGGCCGCGACCGCCTGAGCCGGAGGGACTCGACGTCCATGAGCAAGCCCCTGAAGCAGATCCACCTGGCAGCGCACTTCCCCGGCGTCAACAACACCACCGTGTGGAGCGACCCGAAGGCCGGCAGCCACATAGAGTTCAGCTCCTTCGTCCACTTCGCGCAGACCGCCGAACGCGCCAAGTTCGACTTCCTGTTCCTCGCCGAGGGGCTCAGGCTCCGCGAACAGGGCGGCAGGATCTACGACTTGGACGTCGTGGGCCGCCCCGACACCTTCACCGTGCTCACCGCGCTCGCTGCCGTCACCGAGCACCTCGGCCTGACCGGCACCATCAACTCCACCTTCAACGAGCCCTACGAGGTGGCCCGCCAGTTCGCCAGCCTCGACCACCTCTCCGGCGGCCGCTCCGCCTGGAACGTGGTCACCTCCTGGGACGCCTTCACCGGCGAGAACTTCCGCCGCGGCGGCTTCCTCCCGCAGGACGAGCGCTACTCCCGCGCCAAGGAGTTCCTGGCCACCGCGGGCGAGCTCTTCGACTCCTGGCAGGGCGACGAGATCGTCGCCGACCAGGCCACCGGCACCTTCCTCAGCGACGCCAAGGCCGGCGCCTTCGTCCACGAGGGACGACACTTCGACATCCACGGCCGGTTCAACGTCCCGCGCAGCCCCCAGGGCCGCCCGGTGATCTTCCAGGCCGGCGACTCCGACGAGGGCCGCGAGTTCGCCGCGTCCAGCGCCGACGCCATCTTCAGCCGGTACGCCACCCTCGACACCGGCCAGGCCTTCTACACGGACGTCAAGTCCCGCCTCGCCAAGTACGGCCGCCGCCCCGACCAGCTGCTCATCCTGCCCGCCGCGAGCTTCGTCCTCGGCGACACCGACGCCGAGGCGGAGGAGATCGCCCACGAGGTGCGCCGCCAGCAGGTCAGCGGGGCGACCGCCCTCAAGCACCTGGAGTGGGTCTGGAACCGGGACCTCTCCGCGTACGACCCGGACGGACCGCTCCCGGACGTAGACCCGCTGCTCGGCGAGCACACCGTCTCCCGCGGCCGCGCCCAGGTCCGCATGTACCGCGATCCACTGGCCACGGCCCGTGAGTGGCGGGAGCTGGCGGCCGCCCACGACTGGTCAATCCGCGACCTGGTCATCGAGACCGGCAACCGCCAGAACTTCATCGGCTCCCCGGCCACCGTCGCCAAGACCATCAACGACTACGTCCAGGCCGACGCGAGCGACGGCTTCATCCTCGTCCCGCACATCACACCGAGCGGCCTCGACGAGTTCGCCGACAAGGTCGTACCGCTGTTGCAGGAACAGGGCGTCTTCCGCACGGAGTACGAGGGCACGACCCTGCGAGACCACCTCGGCCTCGCACACCCCGACGCGGTCCGCGACGAGCGGGCCGCGTCGTGAAGTGCCGGCTCGCCCAGGAGTGGCGCCGTAGGCGTCACTCCTTCCAGTCGAGCTGATGCTCGGGCGGCCCCACCGACCGTCCGTACGCGATCGCCTCGGCGCGGCCCGCCTCGTCGCCGCGCCGATGGCGGAACACCTTCCCGGCGAAGACGACGACCCGCTCGTCCCCGGCGGTGAAGTCCGCGTACCACCCGTTCTCCGGCTCCAGCGCGGCGGCGAGCGCGTCCGCGATCCCGGTGACGTCCTCGCTGTCCGTCTCCCACTCGACGAGCGTCCACGCCTGCGGCTGCGCCTCGGTCGCGTTCCCGGCGAGGTCGAGCCGTGCGACCCTGCGCAACCGCAGCCCGGGCGGCGCGAACTCGGTGCCGGGGCGGAGGCTCTCGCCCCACCTCGGTGACTGCCGGCGAGGGCGGCCGCGTGATGCGGCCGGACCGGCACGGCGTGGCGTGGCCGGGAGCGTCTCCCTCCCCCGAAGGCGACGCTCCCGGCCGCTCCCCCGGCGCCGGACTGTGGTTCATGCGTCCGTGTGGCGGCAATGGCCGTGCTGTCACCAGCACATGACCGCCGTCTCACCCGACCCCCAGCTGGAGTACAGGCGCACGCGGACGAAGTAGCGGCGGCCCTTCACGAGCCGGGTTCTGATCGTGGCGTTGTGCGGGGAGCCCCCGTCGTCCCGCCCGGCGAGGAAGCGGGGTTCCCCGTCCCGTTCCTCGAAGACCACGACGACGGTGTCGCTGTCGCCGAAGGTGCCCACGGTGTAGTCGCGGGTCTCCGGCGGCTCGACGGTGAAGTCGGCCTGCCCGCCCGGGGCCGGCCGCAGTGACACCGAACGGAACGGCACCAGCGCGGGCGGCCGGGAGGGGCCGGTCGGCGGGTACCAGCGGAGCGCGAACTCCTTGTCGAGGGGCGAGAGCGTGCCCGGCGGGTGCACACCCCTGCGGAACTGCTCCGGCTCCAGGATCAGCCCCGACGGGAAGGGGTACTCCATGATGGACAGCGGGTCCCAGACCGAGCCGTTGACCTCGGCCCGGTCCAGCTTCCGCAGGATGTTGAAGAACGTCCTGTCCCGGCTCCAGAAGTTCGGCGGGCCCGCCAGATCGGCGTACACGGCCTCGTCGTCCCAATGGATCCCGGCGAACGGGCTCTGGTGCTCGTGCAGCATGCCCAGCGCGTGCCCGATCTCGTGCAGGGCCGTCCCGCGCTCCCCGGGCGCGGTCAGGTCCCAGCCGAAGTTCATGGTGCGTTCGTTGAGGCCGACCTGGAGCGCGTCCCTGCCGACGGTCGACCAGGAGCCGTCGCCGAGCTGGAACCCGATGCGCAGTTCGGCCTCCGAGCGGTCCTCGACCTCGGCGAAGGTCAGCCCGATTCCGAGGTCCTGCCACTCCTTGAAGCACTCGCGCACCACGTCCCGCTGCTCCTTGGCGCCGACCCACGACACCCGCCGGACCTCCCCGGATCCCGGTACGGGGATCACGGAGCCGTCGCTGTCGCCGTCGAAGAAGGAGTAGTGCAGGACCGTGCCGTTGACCCACATCGGACGTCCCCCGATGAGCGCACCGAGCCGCTCGGCCGCCAGCCCCGGTGCGAACGCGGGGGCCGGCTGCTGCGCGAGGGAGCAGTAGCGTCCGGTCATGGCACCACAGTGCCGTCGTCCGCCGCCCGGGCGCCTGAGTCGGGGGCTACTCAAGTCGCCCTGTATCAGGAGTGAGTATGCGCACTCCCGTTACCGTGACGACTTTCCCACGGGACGCGAAGACGCTGGAGCTGCCCTGGCCGTTCACCGGACGGGAGGAGGAGATGGAGCTGGTCCGCCGGTGCACCGCGGGCGGACGGAGCGGCCTCGTGGTGACCGGCCCCGCGGGCTGCGGCAAGACCCGGCTGGTCACCGAGGCCGTACGCGGTGCCGACTGTGCCAGGGTCGCGGGCACGCCCGAGAGCCGGCACATCCCCCTCGCCGCGTTCGCCCACCTCCTGCCCGACGACGTCTCACTGCCCCGCGCGGTCCGACTGCTCTCCGGCGTACGACTGTTGCTGGTGGACGACGCCCACCTGCTCGACGACGCCTCCGCCGCGCTCGTCCACCAGCTCGCGGTGCACGGGCGCACCCGCCTGCTCGTCGTCGCCACCGACGGCGCGACCGCCCCCGGCGCGGTGAGGCGCCTGTGGACCGGTGAGCTGCTGCCGCGCCTGGCCCTGGAACCGCTGCCCCGGGAGGAGACGGACGAACTGCTGACCGCGGGCGCCGGCGGCCCCGTCGACCCCCTCACCGCCAACCGGCTGCACCGCCTGTGCGGGGGCGACCTACGGCTGCTGCGGCACCTGCTGGGCGCACTGCGGGAGCGGGGACGCCTCACGCAAGACCCCGGCACCGGCGAACGAACCTGGCGCGGCCCGGTCCCACTGACCACGGCCCTACGGGAACACGCCGCGCCGGTCCTGGACCGCACCGACCCCGACGAGCGCGAGACCCTCGACCGGCTCGCCTTCGCCGAACCCCTCCCCGTGGACGTCGACACCTGCGACCTCCGCGTCCTCGAACACCTCGAGTCCCACGGCCTGGTCCACGTCGACGACGCCGCGACCGTCCGCCTCGCCCACCCCCTGCACGGACCGGCCCTGCGGGCGGCGGCCGGCCGGTTGCGCGCGAGGCGCCTCGCCCGCCCCCCGGCCGACCGCACCCTCGCCCTCAAGTCCGAACAGGCCGCACTGGAAATCCGCATCGACGCCGCCGACGTACGATCACTGCCGACCCCGGTGGGGGAGTGGTTCGCGGCGGAGGACACACCGGTGCCCGCCGGTTACGCGGCCGTGCGCGCGCGGTTGTGCCGGCTGCGGGGAGAGCTGCGCGAGGCGGCGGCGTGGGCCCGGCAGGCCCCGGAAGACGAGCAGTGCCGTGCCGAACTGATGCTGGCCGCCGCCCAGTCGGGCGAGGTGACCACCACATACCGGCGACCGCCCGTCCTGTCCGCGTGGTCGGCGGCCGCCCGGGGCGACATCGAGGGTGCGCTGGAGAGGATCACCGAAGCCGACGCCTACGACGCCGTCCGCCTCGGCGCCCCCGAGCGCGCCGTCGGCCGACTCCCCGCCGGCAGCGTCTTCGCCCGGCACGCCGAAGCGCTGGCCGGCGCCGACGGCCCCGCCCTGGACCGTGCCGCCGAGGCCCTGGAGGAGCGCGGCTTCCTGCTGTTCGCGGCCGAGGCGTACGCCCAGGCCGTACGGGCGCACCGGGACCCCGCTGCCGCCCGCACCTCCCGCACCCGTGCCGTCGCCCTGGTCCGCCGCTGTCAGGGCGCCCGTACGCCGGCCCTCTCCGCCCTGGTCCTCGGCGAACTCACCGCGCGCCAGCGGCAGATCGTGGGCCTCGCGGCCGCCGGGCTGACCAACCGGCAGATCGCCGAACGCCTCACCCTCTCCGTCCGCACCGTCGGCAACCATCTCTACAGCGCCTACACCCGCCTCGGCGCGAGCGACCGCGGAGCACTCCCGTGGCTGCTCGAACAGCCGGACGCACAGTCGGCCTGACCCTCAGCCGTTCACGCCGCCCCGAACGCCGTGAACGCCCACCCCGTCGCCTGGTGGACCGCGTCCTCGGGGAGCGTGCTGCGGGCGTCACGCAGAGCCTCCGCGAGGGACTGGCCGGCGGTCAGGCCCTTGTGGAGGGCGAGCATGAGGGGGACCACGGCGGCGTCGTTGACGGGGGCGGTGCTCGCCACCACCCCCGCCGTGCCCAACGGGAGCAACGCGGTGACCAGGCCCAGGAGTTCGTCCGCGCCCACCGAGGCGAAGCGGGCAGTGTCGCAGCAGGAGAGGATGATCCGGTACGGGCTGCGGGCGAGGCGTTCGAAGTCGTGGACGATGAGGGGGCCGTCGGCCATTCGCAGGGATGAGAACAGGGGGCTGTCCGCGCGGAACGTGCCGTGCGCGGCGATGTGCGCCAGCGCGGCCCCGTCGAGCTCGTCCAGGACGCGGGGCACGCGCGCGTCGTCGTACTCCAGAACCGTCGGCGTACCGTAGCGGCCCGCCAGTTCCGGCACCTCCGCGCCCCCCGTGGCCAGGCCGGGACCCCGCACCAACACGTGCCGCCCACCCGGCGGCGGCTCCGTCTCCCGCGCCCGTAGCCAACTCCCCGCCGACGGCGACACACTCACCACCCGCTCCCGCAACGACGGCAGCAGTGCCCACGGCACGCGGTGCAGCCGCCCGGGCGGTACGACCACGACCGGCCCGTCGCCCAGCTGCGCGGCGGCCGGTCCGAGCAGAAGTTCCTCCAGGCGTCGCCCCGCCGCCTCCACCAGCGGCAGCCGGGCCTCCGCCCCGGGATGCGCCAGCCGCCGCAGCCCGGCCTGCACATGCTCGGCCTCGGCCTCCGCCTCCGCGAGCAGTCCGGCCTCGAACCGCCGCACCCGTCCCTGCCCGCACAGCAGCACCTGTACCCGCCCGTCGAGCACGGCCAGCTCGACCAACCGCCCGTCCCCGTCACCGAGCCGCTCCAGCAGCCGCCCGGCGTCGAAACGGCTGCCGTCGCCCGGCGCGTCACCGCGCATGTGCAGCGTCCGCGACCGCACCTCCCGTTCCAGGCGCCGCTGCTCCCGCTCCAGCGCCGGTACCGGCCGGCCCTCCATCCGAGCCGCCTCCGCGCGGGAGGCGATCTCCCGGTACGCGGTCAGCCCGCTCAGCAGCGAGGGATCGGCCGGCGGACGCGTCGGCGGCGCGGCCAGCACCGTGGCCCGCCAGCGCTCGCTCCACGCCAGCAACCGCCGCGGCCCGCCCCCGGCGAGGCTCACCCGCTGCGCCAGCGCCGCCAGCTCCGCGCCCTGCTCCGTGGCCCGGGCCCTGAGCTCCGAGGCGCCCAGCGTCATCCGGTGGTCGTCGAGCACGTCCAGACCCCGCCGGCACGCCTCCAGCACACCCCGGCTGGACCCGGCCGCCCACGCCCGCAGCGCCTGCGCCGCCCAGCCCGTCATCCGCGCCAGCGGCGGCCCGCTGTGTCTGCTGCGCGCGGCGACCGCCAGATGCCGCTCCGCGTCCGTCGTCCAGCCCAGGTCGAGCGCGATCCGGCCCGCGAGCAGCGAAGCCTCCGGAGCGGCCGGCGCCCCGAAGGAGGCGAGCCGCTCCGCCACCGCCGCCGCGTCGGCGACCAGCCGGCCAGAGCCGCGTCCGGCAGCGACCCGCGCCTCGATCAGCACCAGCCGCGCGTGCGTCTCCCACCAGGTGCGGCGCTGCCCCGCGAACAGCCGAACGGCCAGATGCGCCCGCGCGATCGCCGTGTGCGGATCACCCGCCCGCCGGGCGGCCCGCGCCGCCGCCAGCAGCAACTCCGCCTTCCGGGTGGACTGCCCGCCGATCCCGTCCAGCACCCCGATCGCCGCGTCCGCCTCGGCCAGCGCCTCCGGCGCGAGCCCCGCCGCCATCAGCACCTCGCAGCGCCGGATCTGCAGCATGAACGTCGGTGTGCCCAGCTTGGCGTAGCGCTCCTCGGCCTCGTCCAGCAGCCGCAGCGCCGCCGGGATGTCGCCCGACCGGAAGGCCGCGAGCCCCCGGCTCTCCACGGCGTCGGCCTTGTCGTGCTCCTGGCCGGTGGTGTCCCACAGCGCCTCGGCCGCGGTGAAGTCGGCGTCCGCCCGGTCCACTGCGCCGAGCGCCAGGTGCACGGTCGCGCGCAGGGTCAGCGCCCGCGCCGTCCAGATCACGTCGTCCGCCTGCCGCAGCACGGGTATCGCCCGCCGTACGTCCTCCAGCGCCTCACGGTGATGACCGAGCACCCACCACACGTAGGCCCGGCGGTACAGCACACGCGCGCGGGTGTGGCCCGACCCGCGCTCGACACCCCGCTCGAACGCGTCGAGACCCTGCCGGGTGCGGCCCGCGTGGACCAGCGCCACACCGAGGGTGCCCAGGACGTCCGCTTCCCGCTCGGCCGAGTCCGCGCGCGCCGCCAGGCCCCGAGCGCGCCGCAGATGGTCCAGGGCGAGACGCATGTCACCCCAGTCCCGCTGCCAGATGCCGATCACCTGGTGGGCGACGGAGGCGTGCAACGGCGACGGATCGGTGTCGAGCACATCCCGCGCCCCCGCCAACGCGTCGTTGGGGGCGGCGAACACCATCGGCAGCAGTTCGAGAACCGAGTCGTTTCCCGCTGTCACTCCACGGATGGTAGTGCTCCGGACACGCTCGCCACAGGCCGCGCCCCGGTTTTGCCGTCCGAGCGCCGGCCACGCCCGTCACGGACCGGTCACGCACCACCTGTATCACGTCACGGGTCGGCGACTCTGATTGATGAACCATCGCCTCATTGGGAGGACACGCCATGGCACCACAGCGATTCCACGAGCAGTTCGACCAGGTCCAGCGCTCGATGCCCGACGTCCCTCTCGCGATGGGTCCGGACGACTCCGCCGAGTTCATCTACGAGAAGGGCGTCGTACTGGCCCGCGACGGCGAGGAGGCCCGCGTCGTCGAGGACACCGTACGCGCGCACTTCACCGCCACCCCCGAGCTGGACCAGGACCACGTGCGCCGCGCGGGCCCGCAGACCAACCGCTCCGGCATCACCCGGATCCAGGTCGCCGACCCCGGCCAGGGTGACCGGCGCGGCGACCACGCCGTCGCGGGCGCCCTGCGCTCCCTCCGGGAGACGGAGGGCCGCGCCGGCCGCCGCATGATCAGCCGCAACCACGTCGTGTCGATCGCGGTCAACGCCTGCCCGGGCGACGAGCCCGTGCCCGCCACCGAACCGCCGAACCCCGCGGCCGCCGAGGCCCCGTACGACCCGGACACCGCCGTCGGCGTCCTCGTCGTCGACACCGGCCTCATGCGCGACTACCGCTCCTACCCACTGCTGGCCCACACCGACGGCGACCTCCAGATCAGGGAGTGCGACGACGACGGGATCCTCCAGCAGTACGTCGGCCACGGCACGTTCATCGCCGGGCTCGTCGCCGCCGTCGCACCCAACACCGACATCACTTCCCGCAACACCCTCAACGACGCCGGCGCCCTCCTCGAGTCCGAGTTCGGCGAGAAGCTCTTCGAGGCCGTCGACGTGAACGGCTGGCCCGACATCATCAGCCTCTCCGCGGGCACCGCCAACGGCCGCACCGACGGGCTGCTCGGCGTGGACGCCTTCATGCGCGAACTGCGCGACCAGGGAACGCTGTTGATCGCAGCAGCGGGCAACAACGCCAGCGCCACCCCGTTCTGGCCCGCCGCCTACGCCGACCTGCCCGGCTACGAGAACGCCGTGCTGTCGGTCGGCGCGCTGCGCGGCGACGGCGAGTTCGGCGCCTGCTTCAGCAACCACGGCCCCTGGGTGAAGATCTACGCCCCCGGCGAGCGCCTCACCAGCTCCCTCACCGGCTTCGGCGCACCCGTGCCGTACGTCTACCAGCACTCCACCTACGACGCCTGCCGGTACGGCTTCACCTACGCCTGCACCTGCCAGTCGCCCCGCCACACCGGGGTGTTGACGGAGGAGCGGGAGACCGCCACGGGCAAGCCGGACCAGGTGATGTTCGAGGGGTTCGCCCACTGGAGCGGCACTTCCTTCGCCACCCCCGTCGTCGCCGGGCTCGTCGCCGCCCACATGACGGCGCACAAGGAGACCGACCCGCGCGCCGCCCGACAGCAACTCCTCGCCATGAACGCGGAGTTCGCCGAGGTTCGCGGAGCGCACGTACCGGCACTGCGTCCGCCCACCTGGCGTCCGGTCCCGGTCGCGCCGCTCACGCCTTCCGCATGAGGGCCGGGGTGGCCACCACCGCGGCGTACGATGACATGTCGTACACGAGGGGTGGGGCCGTGGACCGTACAGATGTCGGCGCGCTCGTCCAGTCGGCCGTCGACGGTGACGCGGCGGCCTGGAAAGCGCTGGTGGAAGGGCTGAGCCCGCTGGTGTGGTCCGTCGTGCGGGCCCACCGGCTCTCCGACGCCGACGGCAACGAGGTCTACCAGACCGTGTGGTTCCGTTTCGCCCAGAACCTCGGGCGGATCCGCGAACCGCACAAGGCGGGGTCGTGGCTGGCGAGCACCGCCCGGCACGAGTGCCTGAAGGTGATCAAGAGCTTAAGGCGGCTGACGCCCACGGACGATCCGCAGCTCCTGGACCGGGTCAGCGAGGACCGTACGCCGGAACAGTCGCTGATCGACTCGGAGGAGGCAGCCGCCCAGTCCGAGCGGATCCGTTTCCTGTGGCAGGAGTTCGAGGAACTCGGCGACCGCTGCAGGCAGTTGCTGCGGGTCCTGATGGCCTCGCCACCGCCCAGCTACCAGGAGGTGTCCGCCGCGCTGGGCATCGCCGTGGGCAGCATCGGCCCCCTGCGCCAGCGCTGCCTGCGCCGCCTGCGAGCCCGACTCGACGCACGGGGAGCCTCGTGAACGACATGAACGACATCAACGGCATCAACGACTTGAACGGCGGGAACGGCGCGGACCGAAACGAGCGAGAAGTCAGCCGGTCCAGCGAGGACTTCGACGACGGCGGCCTGGAGGGGGAACTCCGTGAGGCCGCCGCCATCCTGGACCCCGTCCCGGCCGCGTTACGGCAGATCGCCGTCGAGGCGTACGCGCTGCACGACCTCGACGCCCGCATCGCCGAGCTGACCTTCGACTCGCTGGTCGACGCCATCCCCGTGCGCGGGGCCATGGACGTACCCCGGATGCTGACCTTCGACACGGGAGAGCTGACCGTCGACGTCGAGGTGACCGCCGAGGGACTGATGGGCCAGCTGCTGCCGCCTCAGGCGGCCCGGATCGAGGTCCTCGACGGCCCCCGCGCGGGCGCCGCGCTCACGGCCGACACCATGGGCCGCTTCACCACCGACGTACCCCCCACCGGCCCCTTCGCCCTTCGGCTGCGGGCCGGCGGGGAGGTGGTCGTCACCGAGTGGCTGCGGGCCTGACGAGGCGGCGCCCGTCAGCGTGAGATGGCCGTGACCAGGCGTGCCAGGGCCGTGGCGAGCCGGTCGAGCCCGGGGCCGGCCGGGCCGCCCGGCTCGGTCATGTACGTGTCGCGGCGGATCTCCACCATCAGCGCGCTCACGCGCGGCTCACTGCCGTAGAACTCCAGCGGCACGTACGTCCCGCTGAACGGGCTGTCGAGCCCCGTCCCGCCGCACTCCGCGAACGCCTCACGCGCCGCGTCCCGCAGTTCGGGCGGGGTGTGGAAGGAGTCGGTGCCCAGGCAGACCGGTGGCCGCGGCCCCGCGCCGTGCAGCTCGTAGGGCAGTGGCCCGGTCGGGTAGGAGTGCACGTCGATGATCACGGCCCGCCCGGCCGCGGCCAGCCGGTCGGCCACCGTTTCCGTCATCGCCTGCGCGTACGGGCGGAAGTAGCGTGCGACCAACGGCTCGGGGTCGGTGTCCGCGGGCCGCAGGGCCTCACGGTGCGTGGTCCGCGTGTACACCGCGCCCATCCCCACGGCGAGCATCTCCTCCCGTTCGTCCGGGAACCGCTCCGGATCGACCACCAGCCGCGACAAACGGTTCACGAACCGCCAGGGCGCCGCACCGGACAGCCGAGCCGCCCGCGCGGCGATCTCGGCGGTGTGCGCGTCCGTGATGTGGTCCAGCTCCCGCCCCAGCGCCTCGTCGTCGAGCACGATCCCCGCCCGTACGTCGGCCGGTATCTCCCGCGCGGAATGCGGCACATGCAGGATCACCGGCGAGTCACCGGCACCGGGCAGCAGCTCGAAGGAGGGTGCGGCAGGGGGCATGGGGCAGCTCCGGGGTGTCGTGGGTGGAGACAGCCCCGCCCCGACCGGCACGTACACCGATCGGGGCGGGGTCGAGAAGTGGCCGTCAGCCGTCGCCGTCAGCCGTGGCCGTCAGGCCTTGCGCGTCAGAGGGACGCCAGCGCCTCGTTCCACGTGGCCGACGGGCGCATGACCGCGGCGGCCTTGGCCGGGTCGGGCTGGTAGTAGCCGCCGATGTCGGCCGGCTTGCCCTGGGCCGCGATCAGCTCCTCGACGATCTTCTGCTCGTTCGCGGTGAGCGTCTCGGCGAGCGGGGCGAAGGCCTTCGCCAGGTCCGCGTCGTCGGTCTGCGCGGCCAGCTCCTGCGCCCAGTACAGGGACAGGAAGAAGTGGCTGCCGCGGTTGTCGATGCCGCCGACGCGACGGGTCGGGGACTTGTCCTCGTTGAGGAAGGTCGCCGTGGCGCGGTCGAGGGTGTCGGCGAGGACCTTGGCGCGGGTGTTGCCCGTGGCCGTCGCGTACTGCTCGAAGGAGGGGACGAGCGCGAAGAACTCACCGAGGGAGTCCCAGCGCAGGTAGTTCTCCTTGACCAGCTGCTGCACGTGCTTCGGCGCGGAGCCACCCGCGCCCGTCTCGAACAGGCCGCCGCCCGCCATCAGCGGGACGACCGACAGCATCTTGGCGCTGGTGCCCAGCTCCAGGATCGGGAACAGGTCGGTGAGGTAGTCACGCAGCACGTTGCCGGTCACCGAGATGGTGTTCTCGCCGCGGCGGATGCGCTCCACCGACAGCTTGGTCGCCTCCACCGGGGCGAGGATGCGGATGTCCAGGCCCTCGGTGTCGTGCTCCGGCAGGTACGCGTTGATCTTGGCGATCAGGTTGGCGTCGTGCGCGCGGGTCTCGTCCAGCCAGAACACCGCCGGGTCGCCGGTGGCGCGGGCGCGGGTGACGGCCAGCTTCACCCAGTCCTTGATCGGGGCGTCCTTGGTCTGGCAGGCGCGGAAGATGTCACCGGCGGAGACGACCTGCTCCAGGACGACGTTGCCGGCCTGGTCGACGAGGCGGACCGTGCCGGTGGTCGGGATCTCGAAGGTCTTGTCGTGGCTGCCGTACTCCTCGGCCTTCTGCGCCATGAGGCCGACGTTCGGGACGGAGCCCATGGTCGACGGGTCGTAGGCGCCGTTGGCGCGGCAGTCGTCGATCACGGCCTGGTAGACGCCGGAGTAGCTGGAGTCCGGCAGGACCGCGAGGGTGTCGGCCTCCTGGCCGTCCGGGCCCCACATGTGGCCGGAGGTGCGGATCATGGCCGGCATCGAGGCGTCGACGATGACGTCCGACGGGACGTGCAGGTTGGTGATGCCCTTGTCGGAGTCCACCATCGCGAGTTCCGGGCCCTCGGCGAGCTCGGCGTCGAAGGAGGCCTTGATCTCGGCGCCCTCGGGCAGGCCCTCCAGGCCCTTGTAGATGCCGCCGAGACCGTCGTTCGGGGTCAGGCCGGCCTTGGCGAGCGCCTCGCCGTACTGCGCGAAGGTCTTCGGGAAGAAGGCGCGCACCACGTGGCCGAAGACGATCGGGTCGGAGACCTTCATCATCGTGGCCTTGAGGTGCACGGAGAACAGCACGCCCTCGGCCTTGGCCTTGGCGACCTGCGCGGTCAGGAACTCACGCAGCGCGGCGACGCGCATGACGGAGGCGTCGACGACCTCGCCCTCGGTGACCGGTACCGACTCACGCAGCACCTTGGTGGTGCCGTCGTCGCCGACCAGCTCGATCCGCAGCGAACCGGCCTCGGAGATCACGGCGGACTTCTCGGTGGAGCGGAAGTCGTTCTCGCCCATGGTCGCCACGTTGGTCTTGGACTCGGAGGTCCAGGCGCCCATGCGGTGCGGGTGGTTCTTGGCGTAGTTCTTGACCGACGCGGGGGCGCGGCGGTCGGAGTTGCCCTCGCGCAGCACCGGGTTCACGGCGGAACCCTTGATCTTGTCGTAGCGGGCCTGGATCTCCCGCTCCTCGTCGGTCTTCGGGTCGTCCGGGTAGTTCGGCAGCGCGTAGCCCTGCGCCTGCAGCTCGGCGACCGCGGCCTTGAGCTGCGGGATCGACGCCGAGATGTTCGGCAGCTTGATGATGTTGGCCGCGGGCGTCTTGGCCAGTTCGCCCAGCTCGTGCAGGGCGTCCGGGATCCGCTGGTCCTCGGTCAGGTACTCCGGGAAGACCGCGATGATGCGCCCGGCCAGCGAGATGTCACGGGTATCCACAGTGACACCCGCCTGCGAGGCGTAAGCCTGGACCACCGGCAGGAAGGAATACGTCGCCAGGGCCGGGGCCTCGTCAGTGTGTGTGTAGATGATGGTCGAGTCAGTCACCGGGTGCTCCGCTCCACGTCTGCAACATTGCTCGACATCAAGATATCTCGTGTGCGTCCACGACTCGACAGGGGACCGCACACACGTCCACAGGATCGGCCGGGAAGCCGCTTCCCGGGCAACCGGACCGTCCGTTCGCGCGGTCGACCAGAGTGACGGTCCGGTCACTCAAAGGCGTGCCCGAACCCGTCACGCTCCGGGGCGCGGGTTATTCGAGGCGGGCGGAGCCCACCTGGGGCGTTGCCTCCGCCCCCTCGGCGCCGCGCTGCTGCGGGATCACCACCGCGCCCTGCTGCAACGCCACCGTCCGGGCGGGCGCCGGGATGCGGATGCCCTCGTCGCGGTAGCGCCGGTGCAGCCGCTTGATGAACTCGTGCTTGATCCGGAACTGGTCGCTGAACTCGCCGACGCCCAGGATCACCGTGAACCCGATCCGGGAGTCACCGAAGGTGTGGAACCGGACCAGCGGCTCATGATCGGGGACGGCGCCGGTGATCTCGGTCATCACCTCGGCGACGACCTCCATGGTCACCCGCTCGACGTGGTCCAGGTCGCTGTCGTAGGCGACCCCCACCTGGACCAGGATGGTCAACTGCTGCTCGGGACGCATGAAGTTGGTCATGTTCGTCTTCGCGAGCTCCCCGTTGGGGATGACGACCAGGTTGTTGGAGAGCGCACGGACGGTCGTCTGACGCCAGTTGATGTCCTCGACGTAGCCCTCCTCGCCGCTGCTGAGCTTGATGTAGTCGCCGGGCTGGACGGTCTTGGAGGCGAGGATGTGGATGCCCGCGAAGAGGTTGGCGAGGGTGTCCTGGAGGGCCAGGGCGACCGCGAGACCGCCGACACCGAGGGCGGTGAGCATGGGCGCTATGGAGATGCCCAGCGTCTGCAGGACCACCAGGAAGCCGATCGCCAGGACCAGCACCCGGGTGATGTTCACGAAGATGGTGGCCGACCCCGCGACACCGGAGCGGGACTGGGTCACCGTCCGCACCAGCCCGGCGATCACCCGGGCCGCCGACCCGGTCACCACGAAGATGAACAGCACCGTCAGCATCTGGTTGACGTTGTGCTGAACGGACCGGGTCAGCGGCAGCACCGCGCCCGCGGCCGCGGCACCGCCGAGGACGGCACCCCACGGCACGACCGTGCGCAGCGCGTCCACGATGACGTCGTCACCGCTCCAGCGGGTGCGGTCGGCGTGCTTGCCCAGCCAGCGCAGCAGCGTCCGCAGCAGGAAGGCGCTCAGCAGGCCCGTCGCCAGGGCGACTCCGGCGAGGATGAAATCGTCCAGGGTCAGCGCGCGCGTCACCGGTCACCTCCGGGAAGACGACCCGCGGCCAACAGATCCGCCGACGGCCGATTGTGAAGTCTCGTCACGTACTCACCTGCTTGATTCCGGGATGTGCGGTCACGCCGGCCCACCGACCGACGCGACCGTTCATCCTGCCGTATCCAGCACGCGAGTTCGTACCGCCCGAACACCTTCAGTCGCCGGCCGCCCGCCGGTTGTGCCTGGTCATGGCCGGATCCGCACGACACCGTCGCCCCTTCGGGGCCCGTCTCGCGCGACTCAGATCACCTTCCACCGCACCAGCGCCCCCAACGTCAATGCCCCCGGCACCAACGGCACCCACACCGTGATGATCCGGTACGCCAGCACCACCGCCGTGGCGACGGCGGCCGGGCCGCCCGCCGCGACGAGGGCCACGATCAGGGCCGCCTCGACCGAGCCGATGCCACCGGGGGTGGGGACCAGGGCGACCGCGACCGTCGCGGCGAGGTACGCGACCGCTATGTGGGCGGGCGGTACCGGCAGGCCCAGGGCCTGGCCGACCGCGGCGAGGCCGGTGGCCTGGAGGGCGGGGAAGGCGAGGGAGCCGCCCCACAGGGCGAGCGCCCGGGAGGGGCGTGTGTGGACCGAGCGGGCCTCGCAGAGCGCGGTGCGCAGGAAGGAGCAGAGGGCGGCGCGCAGGCGTCGTACGAGTGTGAGGACTGTCACTGCGACGACCGCGACGACGGCGAGGGCGAGCAGCAGGGGGGCGAGCGCGTCCTCGGGGAGGAGCGTGCCGAGCCGCAGCGCGTCGGGGAAGGCGATGAGCAGCACGGCCAGCAGACCGACCCGGCCGACGCTCTCCGCGAGCAGGTAGAGCGCGAGGGCGGCCGAGGAGCGCGCCAGAGGCACCCCGCACGTCGTCATGAACCGTAGGTTGACCGCGCTCGCGCCCAGGCCGGTGGGCAGGAGATGGTTCGCCGCGCCGGCCGCGAACTGGGTGGCGAGCAGCCGGCGTCTCGGGAGCCGCTCCATGACCGCGCCCTGGCGGGTGAAGGACGCCGCGACCCAGGTCAGACAGGTCGCGCAGCACGCGGCCAGCAGCCACGGCCACTCGGCCGTCCGCAGATGACCGAAGCCCTCGGCGAGCACCGATCGGTGCTGGACCGCGACCGCGGTGACGAGCAGGAGCGGGAGCAGACAAAGGATCTGGCGGACGGGGACGCGCCGCCGTTCGGGGAGGGGTACCGCTGTCACATCGGGACAGGGTGTCCCCACCACGCCAACGACGGGTTGCGGGAGCGGGGACGGCTGATTGCGTGCGGTCATCGGGTCCTTCGCGCGGGGGGACGGGCGGCGGGGATTGACCTCAATGATGCTTGAGGTTCTAGGTTCTGCTCCATGAGCATCGAGACCACCGCGTGGACACAACTGCACAGTGTCATGAACGCCGAGCGGGAACGCCGTCCCTTCAACGCCGCGACCCTGCGCCGCATCGGCGCGTTCGCGCGCCCGCACCGCCGCCGGATCGCCCTCTTCGTCGTGCTCGGGGTGGTGACCGCCCTGCTGGCCGTCGCCACCCCGGTGCTGGCCGGACACGTGGTCGACGCGATCGTGTCGGACGGCGACGAGGGCACCGTCGTACGACTGGCGCTTCTCATCGCGCTCATCGCGGTCGCGGAGGCCGCGATCGGCGTCCTTGCCCGGCGGCTGTCGGCGACCCTGGGTGAGGGGCTCATCCTCGATCTGCGGACGGCTGTGTTCGATCATGTGCAGCGCATGCCGGTCGCGTTCTTCACACGCACTCGTACGGGAGCGCTGGTCAGTCGTCTCAACAACGACGTCATCGGCGCCCAACGGGCCTTCAGCAACACCCTGTCCGGTGTGGTCAGCAACCTCGTCACCCTCGTCCTCACGCTCGCCGTCATGCTCACCCTGTCCTGGCAGATCACCCTGCTCGCGCTGGTACTGCTGCCCGTGTTCGTGGTGCCGGCCCGGCGCATGGGCACCCGCATGGCCCGTATGCAGCGCGAGGCGGCCGCCCTCAACGCGGCGATGGGCACCCGTATGACCGAACGCTTTTCCGCGCCCGGCGCCACCCTGATCAAGCTGTTCGGACGGCCGGAGGAGGAAGCGGCCGAGTTCGCCGACCGCGCCGGCCGCGTCCGCGACATCGGCGTCCGCACCGCGACGTCCCAGTCCGTCTTCATCACCTCCCTGACCCTCGTCTCGGCGCTCGCCCTCGCCCTCGTCTACGGCCTCGGCGGCTGGTTCGCCCTGCGCGGCAGCCTGGAACCGGGCGCCGTCGTCTCCCTCGCGCTCCTGCTGACCCGCCTCTACGCGCCGCTCACCGCGCTCGCCGGGGCGCGCGTCGAGGTGATGAGCGCCCTCGTCAGCTTCGAGCGGGTCTTCGAGGTGCTCGACCTCAAGCCGCTCATCGAGGAGAAGCCCGACGCGCGTGAGGTGCCCGAGGGGCCGGTGGCGGTCGAGTTCGACGACGTCCGCTTCGGCTACCCTGCCGCCGACAAGGTCTCCCTCGCCTCCCTGGAAGAGGTCGCCTCCCTCGACACCCGGGGCGGCGCCGAGGTCCTGCACGGCGTCTCCTTCCGCGCCGAACCCGGCCAGACCGTCGCCCTCGTCGGCTCCTCCGGCGCAGGCAAGTCGACCGTAGCCCAGCTGCTGCCGCGCCTGTACGACGTCGACGAGGGCGCCGTCCGCGTCGGCGGCGTCGACGTCCGCGACCTGAGCGCGGCCTCGCTGCGCGCCACCCTCGGCATGGTCACCCAGGACGGCCACCTCTTCCACGACACCGTCCGCGCCAACCTGCTCCTCGCCCGGCCCACGGCCACCGAGGACGAACTGTGGGACGCCCTGCGCCGCGCTCGCCTCGACGAGCTCGTACGCTCCCTGCCCGACGGCCTCGACACGGTGGTCGGTGAACGCGGCTACCGCCTCTCCGGCGGCGAGCGCCAGCGCATGACCATCGCCCGACTCCTCCTCGCCCGCCAGCGTGTCGTCATCCTCGACGAGGCCACCGCCCACCTCGACAACACTTCGGAGGCGGCCGTCCAGGAGGCACTCACGGAGGCGCTGGAGGGCAGGACCGCCGTCGTCATCGCCCACCGCCTCTCCACGGTCCGCACCGCCGACCTCATCCTCGTCGTCGAGGCGGGCCACATCGTCGAACGCGGCACGCACGAGGAACTGCTGGCCGCCGGGGGACGTTACGCGCAGCTGTACCGGACGCAGTTCGAGCAGCGGTCCGAGGAGGCGGCGGCGGAGACGGCGGAGGAGGGGGACGCGGTGGCGGCGCCCCTGGCGGGGTGAGGGACAGGTGGGCGTGGCCGGTGGGGTGTGCCGGAGGTCGCCGATGCAGGGCCTGCGCGGCCGTGGCCCGACGGGAGGTTCCCGTCGGGCCACGGCTCGTTCGTGACGGTGCCGGATCAGCTCTCCGGCGTCTGCTGGAGCTTGGCGAGGGTGAGCACGTTGCCGCCGATCCCCCATCCGCCGTCGGTGACCTCCTCGACCAGGACGAGGGTGGTGGCGCGGGCGCGTTCGCCGTAGATGTCGACGTAGAGCTCGGTGGTACGGGTGATGATCTGCTCCTTCTGCTCCTCGGTGAGGGTGTCGGCGAGGACCTTGAAGTTCGCGAACGGCATGAGGGTTCTCTCTCTGATGTGGTGTGACGGGGGTACTGCTGGGCGTGAGCAGAGGGTCAGACGATGCCGCCGTTGGCCCGGACGACCTGGCCGTTGATCCAGTGCCCGGCAGGGGACACGAGGAACGCGACGGCCTCGGCGATGTCGGCCGGCGTGCCGAGCCGTTCCAGCGGCGGCTGCGCGGCGAGCCGGGCCACGGTCTCCTCGTCCTTGCCGTCGAGGAACAGGTCGGTGGCGGTGGGGCCGGGTGCGATGGCGTTGACGGTCACGTCCCGGCCGCGCAGCTCGCGGGCCAGGATGAGCGTCACGGCCTCCACCGCGCCCTTGCTCGCGCTGTAGGCGCTGTAACCGGGGAAGGCGAGACCCACCGCGGACGTGGAGAACGTGACGATCGCCCCGCCCCGGCGCACCGCGCGGGCGGCCTGCTGGGCGATGACGAAGGTGCCGCGGATGTTGGTGCGGTGCAGGGCGTCCAGTTCCGTCAGGTCCAGGTCGGCGATGAGCGCCGTATGGGCCCGGCCGGCCGCGTGGACGACGACGTCGACACCGCCGTACTCCGTCGCGGCGGTGGCGAACAGTGCTGCCACCGCCTGCTCGTCGGCGACGTCGGCGCGTACGGCGACCGCCCGGCCGCCGGAAGCGGTGACTTCTTCGACGGCCGCCTCGGCCAGGGTCCTGTTGCCGGCGTAGCCGACCACGACGGCGAATCCGTCGGCGGCCAGCCGGCTCACGGTCCGGCGGCCGATTCCCCGGGAGCCGCCGGTGACGACGGCGACACGCAGACGGTCGGGAGCGGGGTCGGGGGCGGACGTGGCATCGCTCGCCACGGGATGCGAGGTTGGCATGGGGACTCCGGTGCGAAGAATCGTGTGGAGGGGACGACGGACCAGAGCCGTCGGCTCGGCCCGCCGTGCACACCACAGTCGTCCGCCGCAGGACAACCAGCCAGGGCTCTGTCCACCCTGGGGTTGTCATCCCCTGGCTCCGCCTCCGCGGCGCGCATGATGATGAGGAGGTGAACCTTCCTGAGCTCGCCGCGTTCCTGAGGTCCCGGCGCGACCGGGTGCGGCCCTCCGACGTCGGACTGCCCACCGGACCTCGCCGCCGGGTCCCCGGTCTGCGACGCGAGGAAGTCGCCCAGTTGGCCGGTCTGTCGGCGGACTACTACACCGAACTCGAGCGCGGGGGCGACGTCCAACCTTCGGCGCAGGTGCTGACCGCCCTCGCACGAGCGCTGCGCCTCGGCGTCGACGAACGCGACCACCTGTTCCACCTCGCCGACCGGCCCGTCCCTACGGCGGCCCACGGCTCGAACGCCCATGCCCAGCCGGCCCTGCTGGGCCTGCTCGACCGGCTCACCACGACGCCCGCGCAGATCATCACCGACCTGCACGAGACCCTCGTCCAGAACGAGCTCGCCGCCGCGCTGGTCGGCCGCGCTCCCGAGCGGCGCGGTGCGGCGGGGAGCTTCGTCCACCGGTGGTTCACCGAGCCCGCATTCCGCGCGATCTATCCCGCCGAGGACCACCCGCAGCACTCCCGTGCCTTCGTCGCCGACCTCCAGGCCGTCGCAGCCCGGCGCGGCCGCGATACGGAAGTCGCCGCGATGGTGGCCGATCTACGGCGCCGCAGTGCGGAGTTCGCCGCCCTGTGGGACACACGCGATGTGGCCCTGCGGCGGACCGACCACAAACGCATCGTCCACCCCACACTGGGAGTCATCGAAGTCGACTGCCACAACCTGTTCAGCGAGGACGGACGCCAGCGCCTGCTGTGGTTCAGCGCCCCACCCGGCACTGAGGGCGCCGCCCAGCTGGAACTGCTCTCCGTCATCGGCACCCAGGACATGTCAGCAGGCGAGAGCAGGTTCCGGTAGGGGCTAGGGTCTTTCGTTTGGATCAGGCCGGATCAGGGAGCGGGGCCCCCGAGCCCCGCACGACCCACAAAAAAAAACCCACACGCCTTGC
>NZ_JBWKCC010000022.1:144689-167259 GCF_056436655.1 Streptomyces sp. NPDC043427
TTTTTTTTTGGGGGACAGCAGCAGGGAGGCCCCCCCCCCCCCCCCCCCCCCCCCACCCCAACCCCAAGACCCTAGATGCCTGGCGCAGGCGCGGCCTCAGTACCGGCCGGTGCTCAGGCCGTCCAGGTGAGGCCCAGGGGGCGCTCCGCCTGCTCCCGCTGATCAGGCTTCCCGGAGGCGAGGGCGATTGCGGTGAGAGCGGCGAACAGCATCCTCTCTGGGGATCGGAGGCGTTCGTGCTTCTGCCGACGGCGGCTACGCCGGAAGGGGACGGCAAGACGCCCCGCAAGAACCGGTGGCCCCGGCGCCGGTGCGCCGGGGCCTGCGCCCGCGTCGTGGCTCAGCAGACCGCGCGGCTCATGCGGTGTGGATCTCCAAGGCGGCACGCACGGCGGACTCCACGGCTCCCTCGATCCAGGCCGGCTTGACGGACGTGTGGTCCCCGGCGAAGTGCAACGTCCCTTCGCGCACGGGGATGGCGGGCAGCAACTCCGTGTGCTGCCCGGGCAGGAGCACGGACGCCTCCCCGTAGGCGTAGGGGTCGCGCAGCCAGCTCTGCGTGCGGCCCGCGCCGGTGTAGAAGACCTCGATGCGCTGGCCGTAGACCTGCTGGAGGCCGCACAGAGCGTGGGGGTAGCGTGCCTCGTCGTCCAGGGAGTCCCAACGCAGCGCGTCGTCGGCCCAGCTGTAGGAGGCCAGGACCACACCTCCCGCGCTGCCCGGAACCGGATGCGAGGGGTGGAACATGAACCGATTGGCGTTGTCCGACACCGAGCCGCCACCCACGACGTCGACCGCCTCCGGCTGGTCGCGCGCGACCGGGCGGTTGGCGGCGTAGTGGGTGCGCTGACCGGTTGTGATGTGCCCGTCGGGCACGGAGGGATGGGCGCCGAGCAGGCTGCCGTCCGCGGCGGCGCGGCCGGTGCGGTAGGCGTCGTACAGGCCCGGGCCGACGGCGTTCAGCTCGCGCCTCCAGTCGGCCTCGTCGAACTCCCACCAGCGGCGGCTGAACTCCAGCAGCACCTTGGTCGCGCTGTCGTAGTGCAGTTCGCAGACCGCGCGGCGCTTGCCGTACGACATGGGCGGGTCGATCTGTACGTGGCGCAGTCCGGAGAACGGCACCGTGACCACGGCGACGTCCGCGGTGAACTGCTCGCGTACGACGGGACCGTCGCGGCCCTCGGACACGGTGTCCACCCACACGTGCGGGCCCTTGCTCCGGACGTGCTCGGCGTCCGGCGAAGGGCGGTCGGGGTGGTGGTACTCGATGCGCGTGACACGGCGGTCGAACCGCACGTCCTTGCGCACGCGTTCCAGGAGGGCGTCCGGCAGTACGGCCGTGCCGCCCTCCAGCTCGTAGAAGGGGGTCTCGGGGCTGATGAGGGAGGAGCCGATGAAACTGTGGACAAAGGACAGGGGGAGACGTGAGGTGAGGTTCTCCAGGGTGCCGATCAGGTCGATGGTCCGCTCGTCCAGGCCGGCGTGCTCGGTGAGGAAACGGAACATCGACCAGTCACCGAACCGCTGCACCACGCGGGCCCAGCCCCGCAGCCGCTCCCGGAGTGGCTTGTCGACCCGCTTGCCGTCGCCGTTGACGTAGCTGAACTCGTCGCGCACCGGGTCCAGCGCGGAGCGCAGGATGGCGGCGGCGGGGGAGTCCCAGTGGGCTCTGGGCACGCCGAAGGACCGGTTGATGCGCCGGGGCGCGCGGGCGTAGTCGGCGCGCCGCATGCGGATGCCGTTGACGTGAATCCAGGTGTGGGCCGCGGGACGTCCCTCGTTGTCGACGTCGACGTAGTGGAAGCGCCGCTTCTTCAGGCCGAACTGGTCGATCAGCTCCATCACCAGGGGATGGCTGCCGGGGATGCGCATCGCGCCCGCTTCGGCGTACTGGCGGGGATCGGCGAAGGGCTGGGCGGCGTGTTCGTGGCCGCCGCTCCGGAAGGTCTTGATGCGTCCGCCCGCGCGATTGCCGTTGGCCTCCAGCACCGTCACCCGGTGCCCTGCCCTCCTCAGCAGCCAGGCAGCCACAAGACCGGCCGGACCGGCGCCGATGACCAGGACGTTCTTGGGGCGTGTCCGTCGCTGAGCCGGCAGTCCCTTCTGGAGAACGCGCTGGTAACGCGGGACGAGGGGGCGGTCGTCGGAGTCCAGTACGAGAAGTGCGCGAGCGACGGCAAGACACCGGTCGAAGTCGGTGCCACGGCTCTCGCTCGGGGCGGCCGGTGCGGGCAGGGCCGCGGCGACACCGCCGGTCAGGGCCGTCGCCACCGTGGCCGTTCCGGCCACCGCCGCGAAGCTCCTCCGGGAGAAACCGCCGTCTGAGCGCACCACCGCGTGATCTTCAGTCATGGCGGCCTTTGTACTGGCGGCCCTGACCGGGCGCCCGCCCTTCGCCCCGGCGTTGACCCGAAGGAGCGAAGACGGGGACAAACCCTGACGTCACACCCGGTCCGCCGAGGTGGACGGCTCGGGAAACCCGAAGGGATGAATGCCGAGGAAACTCCGTCTGCCGCCCCGATCGACCCCCCACGCTCGATCACACGCGTATCCACATCCGTGCTCTCGGCGGGCCTGGGCGGCGCATCGCGTACGCGGTGCCGACCCGGCCTGACCGGAGTGCGCAGTGACGGAGGGGGAAGGGTGGCGCAGCGGCGCACTCCGTTCGGTGACCGAGCCCGTTACTGGTTCGACAGCACGCTGGCCCGCGGTGCCTCCGCTCTCGTCGGCTGGATGGCGCTGTCGTGTCTGGCCGTCGTCGTCCCGGCCAGTGCGGTGGTGGTGTGGACCGACCCCGACGCGCCGGCGCCCCTGGCGGACCGGCTGGCGGAGGTGTGGCACCTCACCGGGGAGACACTGCGGCTGGGCGGTGCGACGGGTACGCCCCTGCGAGTGACGATGTCGGTGCTGCTCGCACTGGTCGCTCTGCTGTACGTCTCGACGCTCGTCGGCCTGATCACGACGGTACTCACGGAGCGGCTCACCGACTTGCGACGGGGCCGTTCCACCGTGCTCGAACAAGGGCACGCCGTGGTCCTGGGGTGGTCGGAGCAGGTCTTCACGGTGGTGAGCGAGTTGGTGGCCGCCAACGCCAACCAGCGGCGGGCGGCGGTGGCCGTGCTGGCCGACCGGGACAAGACCGCCATGGAGGAAGCCCTGAGCACGAAGGTGGGTTCCGTCGGTCGTACGCGGCTGATCTGCCGCAGCGGCCCCACCACCGACCCGGCCGTGCTCACGCTGACTAGCCCGGCCACGGCCGGTGTCGTGCTGGTTCTGCCCCACGACGAGCCCGACGCCGACGCCGAGGTGGTCAAGACGCTGCTGGCGCTCAGGGCGACCCTGGCTGGGGAGGGAACCCGTCCGCCCGTCGTCGCCGCGGTCCGGGACGACCGCTACCGCCTGGCCGCCTGTCTCGCCGCCGGGCCGGGCGGCGTCGTCCTGGAGAGCGACACCGTCACCGCCCGGCTGATCGTCCAGGCCGCGCGCCGCCCCGGGCTCTCTCTCGTCCACCAGGAACTCCTCGACTTCGCCGGCGACGAGTTCTACCTGATCGACGAGCCTGCCCTGGCCGGCCGCCCTTTCGGTGACGCGCTGCTGTCCTACCCGACGTCCTGCGTCGTCGGGATCATGCGGGGAGAAACCCCCCTGCTCAACCCGCCACCGCAGAAGCCCATCGCTGCGGACGACCGGCTCATCGTCATCTCCCGTGACGACGACACGGCCTGGCCGGCCGACTGCGCGGAGTTGGTCGAGAAGGCGGCGATGGCATCGGGCCCTTCGACGCCCGCGCGACCGGAGCGGGTTCTCCTGCTGGGCTGGAATCGCCGGGCGCCGCTCATTGTCGACCAGTTGCGCCGCCGCGCCCGGCCCGGATCAGCCGTCGACGTGGTGGCGCACGGTGATGAGGCGACAGTCCGTCAGGTGAGCGAGGCCGACGCACACAGCGGCACCGATCTGACCTTGACACTGCACCACGGGGACGCCACCCGTCCCGAGACGCTGCGACGTCTGGACGTGCACTCCTACGACAGCGTGATCGTGCTCGGCCAGGACCCCGTCCCCGATCAGCCGTCGGACGACCCCGACAACCGCACGCTCGTCACCCTGCTGCTTCTGCGTCAGCTGGAGGAAGCCACCGGGCGTGAACTGCCGGTCGTCACCGAACTGATCGACGACCGCAACCGGGCGCTGGCCCCCATCAGCCCCGGAGCCGACGTGATCATCAGTGGCAAGCTCATCGGCCTGCTCATGGCACAGATCTCCCAGAACCGGCACTTGGCGGCGGTGTTCGAGGAACTGTTCTCCGCCGACGGCACCGGGGTTCGCCTGCGGCCGGCCACCGACTACGTGCTGCCAGGGCAGGAGACGTCCTTCGCCACCGTCGTGGCCGCGGCACGTCATCGCGGCGAATGCGCCATCGGTTACCGAAGCCACGACGACTCGTCGACGAGTCCCGGCTACGGCGTGCGGATCAACCCGCCCAAAGCCGAGCGGCGCCGCTGGACGGCCGAGGACGAGGTGGTCGTCGTCGGCAAGGACTGACGGAAGCCTTCGGCACCACCGCCGAACCGACCGGAGAGGATCGCCGGCTTCCCCCCGCCGGAAACAGCGGCCGCGCCGGCGCAGTGGATCAGCCCGGGCCGACGCCACCAGTGACGTAGGGCGCAGATGACTGGGTCAGGGCACGTCATCCTTGCGGCAGTCCAGGATCGTCCTGATCACTTTCAGGTGCGCCCGGCGGACCGTCCGGCCCGGCGGCAGAACGTGCCCCGGCTCGGTCGTTACCTGCTTCCCGCCCCGTCGTCTCCCGTTCGCTCGCCGTCCGCAGGGTGCGCGGCTTCCCCGTGGATGCGGATCACCGCGTACGTCTCGCCGTTCTGGGGAGGCCGAGTCCAGGAGCGGGTAGCGAACGTGTGCAGCCGCCCGTTCATGATCGCGTGGCGCGGCAGAGACGCACCGAACTCTGCGGTCACCGCTTCCAGCAGCGACCGTTCCGCATCGGCCCTGTCCTCCAGGTCACCGAAGAAGCGGCTTGGGTCCAGCGCCGGTGGTGTCTCCCCGCTCTGCCGGATCTCTCCGTCCGCGTACGTGAACGCGTACTGCTCGGCACCGTCTCGCGCCACCGAAAGGTGGAAGAACGGTTCCCCGTGCCATGCCCTCAGGCCGCTCCACACCACCACCGCGCGCGTGCCCGCGCTGGCGGCCGCGGCCGGGGAGACGAACCGCCGCCGGTCGAACGGGGCAGGGTCGCCGTCGAAGGCGAAGCTCCAACCGGTGCCGGCCCGGCCGACCGCCATGAGAGCCCTGTCGTCGTAGGACGAGAACTCCCTCTGGTGGCGCAGCGACCCGCGGCGCGCATCCCAGAAGGTCATGGGTTCGTTCAGCACGGTGCTGTCCCCGTCCGCGAGCCGTCCTGGCAACTCCTCCGGCTCCACACCTTCCACCAGGACGAACCGGTAGGACGTGCGGTTGTTGCCCGGGTCCGGCTCCGCGAGCCACGCCAGGTCGCCCGGGTCGATCCCGGCCGTCGGCCTCGGTGCCTCACCCGCCTGCCCGCCCCTGGGAGTGGACAACAGCTCGCGGCCCCGCTCCGGGGTCAGCAGCGGCCCGAGCACGGGGTCGGCCACCCACCCCAGCGGCGCCAGGTGGCCCGGGCCCAGCGGCTCCCACAGGGGCAGAGCATGCATCAGAGTCCGCCACGCCTCGTCGGTGTCTCCCCACCGCGCCAGCTCCCGCGCCCGCTCGACCGCTTCCCCGAACGGTCCGGCCGCCGTGTAGCGGTACGTGCCGTTCCGCACCTGATCCAGCGTCGCGTAAGCCAGGGACACCAGGTCGTCGTCGGCGCCCCGCAGATGGAACGTCAGAGTGGAGTCGTCCCGGTACGAGTGCGCCGCCTGCTCCGCTACCAGCGGCGGCAGCAGCTCGGGCGCGTACTGCGGGTCCGTCACCAGGCCGTCGAAGTACACCAGATAGGTCTGTCCCAGCAGGCGCCGTATCTGGTCGCCCAGCCCGGCGGCCCACGGTCTGCCGTACTCCTTGGCCTCGTCCAGCGCCTTCCCGGCCCGTTCCCAGCCGCCGCGCAGCGCCTCCAGCCGGGCCTCCTCCACCAGGGCGTCCAGCTTTCGCGTCGTGTCGTTGGCGAACACCGGCTCCCCGTCGCTCCGGTGCGCCCGCAGGCTGTGGAACTCCCGGTACATGTCCCGCATGAACTCAAGGAAGGTCGCGTGCCGCTCGGGCGGCGCGGCCCGCCAGCTCGCCCACGTGTACACGGCCCACTCACCGTCCTCGTCCACGTCCTCGGGATCCATGAGGACGTGGGTGATGTCGGACTCGACGTCGAGCTGCAGCCCGCGCCGCCAGATGTCCACCTCCCGCCGCTCCTCGGGCCCGGCGTCCTCGTCCAGGTACTCCTCGTACATCTCCGCGAGTCCCGACTCGTTGTCGTGCCAGCGCGCGTCTTCGGTGCCCGCCAGCAGCCACACGAACCCGCCCGCATGCCGCCACCCGTCGCTGACCTGGAGGAACTCCCGGTACGACGGGGGCATCCGTCGGCCGAGGCGCTCCTCCATGGCTGCGATCCGCTCCTCTGACGCGGGCGGGAACCCCAGCCAGCGCGCCCGCAGCGCAGCCTCGTCGTCCTCGCTCCGCGTCTCGTCGTCCGGCAGGGAATCCGCCCACTCCCCGCTCCACCTGAGCAGGAAGGACCGCCAGTCGAATGCCGTGGTGTCCGTCATACGCCCGATCCTGCCACCCACCACTGACAGCGCTCCGCTGCTTGCCGCGGCCGACAGACCCCTCTCGTACGCGACCCGGCCCGGAAGGCTGTTGTCCGTGCCACGGACGCCCTCGCCGAGGTAGAGACGGCCTACGCGACCTGCCCGCAGCGAGGACGCCGGACAGAGGGGGGCACCTGCTCACTCCGTAACGTCTTGGTTGCCCCTGGCAGCGCTCGCCGAGCTCATCTCGCCGGGCGTCTGGCCGGCACCACAAGAGGTGTGACACGCCCTGAGCACCGCGCGCCCTGACCGTTGGCCCACCAAGGCCTCCGCCCGCGGAGCAGCAAGGTGGCGAGACACGGCGGCGGATGCCGACAGCCGCGACACCGCGTCGAGGTGTCGGACCTCGCCTTCCGTGTTCCCGGCCTCCGCTCGTCAGGCTGTGAGTCCCGCGTCGCGGGCCAGCAGGGCTGCCTGGACGCGGTTGGTGACTTCCAACGCGGTCAGGACACGGCTGACGTGGGCCTTGACGGTGCTCTCGCGCATGGCGAGGCGGGCGGCGATGTTCGCGTTCGTGTCGCCTTGGGCGAGCAGGGTGAGCACGTCGCGTTCGCGGGGGGTGAGCCGGTCCAGCCGGGCCTGAGCCGCGGTGACTTGGGGCTGGTTGGTCGCGTGGTAGCGGTCGATGAGGCGGCGGGCCGCGGTGGGGTGGAGCATGGCCGATCCGGCGGCCACCAGGTGGACGGCGCGCAGTATTTCGGCTGGGTCGGTGTCCTTGAGGAGGAACCCGTCGGCTCCGGCGGCGAGGGCGTTGTAGACGTATTCGTCGAGGTCGAAGGTGGTGAGGATGATCACCTTCGGGGGGTGGGGCAGGGCTCGCAGCCGGCTGGTGGCGGCGATGCCGTCCATGCGGGGCATGCGTACGTCGACGAGGGCGACGTCGATGTGGTGGGCGGTGGCCTGCTCGACGGCCTGGAAGCCGTCGGCGGCCTGGGCCACGACCTCGAGGCCCTGGTCGCCTTCGAGGAGGTCGGTCAGGCCGAGGCGGACCAGGGCGTCATCGTCGACGATCATGGCGCGGATCATGTGCGGGTGCCGTTCTGTTCGAGGGCGGCGGGGTGAGGGATGCGGGCGGCCAGCCGCCAGGAGCCCGCGCCGGCCGGTCCGGAGTCCAGGTGCCCGCCGAGGGTGGTGACGCGTTCGCGCAGGCCGACGAGCCCGTACCCGCTGCCGACGGTGTCCGTGCGGGGAGTGCCAGGAGGGTTGGTGACCTCGACGAGGGTGGCGGGCGGCCGGTAGTCGACGCGTACGGTCACCTCGGCGCCGTCGGCGTGCTTGCGGGCGTTGGTCAGTGCTTCCTGGACGATGCGGTACACGGCCAGGCGGTGGGTGGTGGGAGCCTGTTCGGGAAGGCCGTCGGTGGTCAGCTCGATGTGCTGGCCGGCGGCGCGGGCCTCGTCGGCCAGTTCCCCTACTTCCCTCATCATCGGCGTGAGGGTGGCGCTGGTCGGCGTGGCGTCGGGGTCGCGCAGCACACCGAGAACGTCGCGCAGATCGGTGAGGGCTTCGACGGACGTCGTGCGCACCAGTCCGAGGCGTTCGGCGACCGGTGCGGGCAGTGTGTCGTTGTTGGTGGCCAGGACACCGGTGTGCAGGGCGATCAGGCTCAGGCGGTGGGCCAGGACGTCGTGCATCTCGGCGGCGATACGGGACCGTTCCGCGATGCGGGCCGCTTCCTCGCGCAGCTGCGACTCGATGCGCAGGTGCTCGACGTCGGCTGCCAGCGCCTGGACCAGGCGGCGCCGGCCCCCTCGCCACAGCCCGACGAGCACGGCCAGCACCGGTAGGAGCAGCGTGGACGCGTAGGACTGCGCCGTCCACAGGGAGGTGGCCCGGTAGCTGAGCAGGTTGGCGCCCAGGGCGGCGACGGCACATCCCATCGCCACCCGCGCCCGGCGATCCACGGCCAGGTCGAACAGGGCGACTGCCAGCAGCGGCAGCAACGGCCATCCCCACCACGCCGTGGCCACGGTGACCAGCAGCGGCGCGACCGGCCATCGCAGCCGGGGCACGAGCAGGGCCACTCCGCACACCAGCGCCGCGGTGATGACGGGGGCCAGGTGGCGCCCTTCGAACGACATGTCGTTCAGCGCGGCGGCCAGTACGCACAACCCCACGAGTGCGCCACGCCCGTAGGCCGCCCATCTGCGGCCTTCTCTGCTGCTCACCTGGCCCATGCTAGGCAGACCGGTGCGCCGTTCCGTCCGCCGGTCGGCGATGTTCACCCCCTACTTTCGTAGGGGGACGCCGTCGCCGAACGACGGATCCCATGCCGGGCACGGCTTTCTAGCGTCGATTCCATGAACGACCGGACCACCTCCCACGACCGTGTCCTTACGCAGCGCAATGCCGAAGGCTGGATGTTCCTGATCGAAGCGGCCCGTGATCTGCGCACCACCGGCGCCATAGCCCCCAGCGGCAAGGCCCTGGCCCGCGTGCTCACCGACCCCGTACGGGCTCAGGCGCCCCACCCGCTGGCGGTCCTGGAAGTCGGTGCCGGCACCGGCCCGGTCACCCGGGCCCTGATACCGCAGCTGTCCCGGGGCAGCCGCCTGGACATCGTCGAGGCCAACCCGCGTTTCGCCGCGCGACTTCGCCGTCTCGTCGCCACGCACCCGCACCTGACAGCCACGTCTGCGCAGGTGAACGTGCATCAGACCTACGTCGAGCAGCTCGACACCGACCAGCGCTACGACGTCATCGTCTCCGGGCTGCCCCTGACCAACTTCGCGCCCGCGCAGGTCGAGCGCGTCATGGCCCGCTACATGGAACTCCTCCACCCCGGCGGCACGCTGACCTACTTCGCCTACCGCGGCACCCGCAAGGCCCGCGCCGTGACGGCATCGCGAGCCGAGGCCCGCCGCCACGCCGCCGTCGACGACATCATGGCCACCTACCAGCGCACCTACGCCACGGGCCGCTGGACGGTATGGGCCAACCTTCCCCCCGCCTACGTCTGGCACCTGCGGCGCCCCCTCGTCTCCGTGGACCAGCCCGAGCCGCAGTTCGACGAGGCGAGGCGGTGAACGCGCTCTCCGACCTCCTCGGCCACCTCCCGCCGGCCGCGGCGTACGCGGTGGTGGCCGCTGCGGTCCTGGCCGAGTCGATCCTTCTCGTCGGCGCTTTCATCCCGACGCTCACCCTGCTGCTGACCGCCGGCGCGCTGGCGCGTACCGGCCACCTCAGCTTGCCGCTCGTCATCGCCGCCGCGGCCGGAGCCGTGGTGGCGGGTGACTTCCTCGCCCACCGCACCGGCGTGTACCTGGGCGCCCGGCTGCGCGGCGGCCGCATGGGCCGTCGCATCCCTGGTGCCGCCTGGCACCGGGCCGAGACGCTGATGACGCACCACGGCGGCCGAGCGGTCTTCCTGGCCCGCTTCCTGCCGGTGGTGCGCACCCTCGCCCCGCACTCCGCGGGCGTCACCCGCCTGCCCTACCGGCGCATCGCTCCCTACAGCGTCGTCGCCGCCTGTGCGTGGGCCACGGCGGAATCAGGTGTCGGATACGCCGCCGCGACCTCGCTCCAGGGCGTCCTCACGCTGGGCGGTCCCGCCTTCGCCCTGTTCGCCCTGACGGTGATCGGGGGCGCGCTGCTGTGGCGGCGGAGGCGCCGCCACGTTCCTGATCCTGAAGTCCAGGGAGCGGCGCTCGAGCCCGCTGCGGAGTCCTCCGGTCATGTTCAGGCAGGTCTGACGAGGCCGGTGTCGTAGGCGAAGATCACGGCCGCGGCGTGTTTGAGGCTGTTGGTGAAGGCTTCCTGGACGATGCGGTGGACGGCGAGCTGGAGGCCGGGGGCCAGCGCGGTGAGGTCGCCGTCGGCGTCGAGGGTGACCCTCGTGTGTGTGTGGGGGCACCCCGGTGATGCATCGGCGGATCTCGGTGAGTCGGGGCCCCGGACCAGGTATGCCGGAAGGGCTGTCGGGCTGCGTCGGGTGATCGACGCGGAGGGGCGATCGGTATCACGGCGCGGTGTTGTGCCTTGTGTTAGTGTCATGCGTTTGCGTGGTCGTCGCGGTGGGCGGTTCTGCGTGTTCGGTTCCGCTTGTGCGCGGGCTGTTCAATCCTGCCGGGCCTTCCTCGGTACGTTCCCTGCGGAAGGTTGTTCATGAAGCATCCCGACGACTCCGTCATCGCTGACGGCGGTCCCGCCCAGCCTGAGGCCACGACCCCGGCGCTGCCCCCGGCCGTCTCCTTCGCCGGTCTGGAACTGCCGGTGGAGGTGCTGCGGACACTGAGCGGACTCGGGGTGCGCGAACCCTTTCCGATCCAGGCCGCCACACTGCCCGATGCCCTTGAGGGGCGCGACGTCCTGGGGCGCGGGCGCACCGGATCGGGCAAGACGCTCGCCTTCGGTCTGCCGCTGCTGACCCGTACGGCCGGGCGGCGCGCCGAAGCGAAGCAGCCCCTCGCTCTGATCCTGGTGCCCACCCGGGAGCTGGCCCAACAGGTCACCCAGGCGCTGGCGCCGTACGCCGAGGCACTGCGGCTGCGGGTGGCCACGGTCGTCGGCGGCATGTCGATCGGCCGGCAGGTCGCCGAGCTGCGCCAGGGAGCCGAGGTGGTCGTCGCCACCCCCGGGCGCCTGCACGACCTGATCGAGCGCAATGCCTGCCGCCTGGGACGCGTGAGGATCACCGTGCTGGACGAGGCCGATCAGATGTGCGACTTGGGATTCCTGCCGCAGGTTGTCGACGTCCTCGACCAGGTGCACCCCGACGGTCAGCGGATGCTGTTCTCGGCCACGCTGGATCGCGACGTCGATCAGCTGGTCCGCCGCTACCTCCACGACCCCGTCGTCCACGCGGTCGACCCGTCCGCGGGCACGGTCACGACGATGGAGCACCATGTCCTGGTCGTTCACGGTCCTGACCGCTACGCCGTCACCACGGAGATCGCCGCCCGCGACGGGCGCGTACTGCTGTTCCTCGACACCAAGCACGCCGTCGACCAGCTCACCCGGCATCTGCGGGCCAGCGGGGTGCACGCCGGGGCCCTGCACAGCGGCAAGTCCCAGCCGCAGCGCGCACGGACCCTGGCGCAGTTCAAGAACGGCCAGATCACCGTTCTGGTGGCGACCAACGTCGCGGCCCGTGGCCTGCACGTCGACGACCTCGATCTTGTGGTCAACGTCGACCCGCCCACCGACCCCAAGGACTATGTGCACCGGGCGGGCCGCACCGCCCGCGCCGGTGAGTCCGGCAGCGTGGTCACGCTCGTGCTGTCGGGCCAGCGCCGCGAGGCGAGCCGAATGATGGCCGCGGCCGGCATCGAGGCAACCGTCACCAAGGTGCGCTCGGGTGAGGCGGAGCTGAGCCGGATCACCGGCGCCAAGGCTCCCTCCGGTACCCCGCTCGACGGCGGGCCCGCCGTCCCCCGGCCGAAGAACATCAACGCTCCCTTCCGCGGCCTCGGCACCAGCAAGGACACCTCCCGCGGCGCCGGCGGCAAGTCCCGAAAGGCCGGCGAGGCCCGCAAGCTCGCCGAGGCCCGCAAGGCCGCCCTCGTGCGTCGCAACGGCTGAGAGCCGTTGCCCCGGCAGCGAATCTCCTGGCCACGGGATCGACACCCCTCGGCCCGGCCCGAAACCGTCCTGTGCGCCTCACCTACCGAACGAACACCCTCGGCCCCGAGAGGCATACCCGCCGAAACGGAGCAGGATGATGTTGTCGGCGCCCCCCACTGCGCTCGGCATGACAAGCTGTGCTGGCCCACCCCCGAACCCAGGAGGTCACCATGACCGCAGAGCCCGTAACTACGGAAGGTTCGGAGCCGGCTGCCCCCAAGACGTCCCCTCTGGCGCCGGACAGCGACGGCAACTACGACCTCAAGCGCAAGTTCCGCGAAGCCCTGGCGCGCAAGCGCGGTGCGCAGGCGGACGCCGCCGATGTTGCCGCCAACCCGGATGCGTCGAAGGTGCGTGCGGCGCACGGCCCGGCTGCGAGCCAGCGGTCGTTCAGGCGTAAGAGCGGCGGCTGAGTCGATCAGTCCCGCGGTCCGGCCGCTTCACCGGCACCCGGCGCCCTGTCCACTCAGGCGCCCCGTGCCCGTGGCCCGCAACGCGCGCATGTCCGTGTGCGCGTTGCGGGCGAGGGCGTAGCCGACGGGGGCTATCTCCTGCGCGGCCCGAGCGGCTACTACACCGAGCCGATGGAACTCCGGCGCGTGCAGAAGCTCTTCGAGACACTTCCCGCGGAGAACGGTGTGGGGATGTACGGCTCCGGCACTACTTTGCGTCGAACGCGCTCGGAAACGGGATACGGATCACGGACGTGGCGGAGTGCATGGGCCACAAGTCCATCGAGGAGACGTATCGCACGTACCGGCATCTGATGCCAGGGAGTATCACCAAGGCGGCGCGCATCCTCGATGCCGGGCTCTCATGACGAAGCCCCACCGGAGCACTTCGGTGGGGCTTCGTCATGAGGTCGGCTGGGAGGGGGCGCGGCCGTCCGGTGAAAGCAGCCTTCGCCGCCCCTGACGCGAATGCGGGCGAGGGCGGTAGCGACCGCACCTGACCAGACCAGCCGGACAGCTCAACAGGAAGAGGGCGACAGGGTAGGGAGGAATCCCGTCCCACTCAGGCGCGGCGCGGAACGGATTCGCTCCCTCTGGTCCCTACGGCGAGCAGAGCGAAGCCCAGTGCGAAGCCGAGCATTGTCCATACGCCGCGGGGCCAGAAGATGTGGCTGTCTATGAAGGACCAGCCGGTCACCAGGAGAACCACCGTGCCGGGAATGACTCTCGCGCCGTGTTTCGGGAAGAGCGCGACGGCTGTGGCCACGACAGCGACGATGAGGGCGTAGGCGCCGACCTGCCCGAGCGACTCACCCGCGTCGTAGAGCGGGTACTTGACCGGCCCTATGTTCGCTGTCCCGGCAGCGTGCTCGACCGCGGTTCCCGCCGCGATACCGGCCACCGCGTCGAGACCGGTGTAGAAGGCCGCGTAGGTGAACGCACTGGTCCAGGCCACCGCCGTGGCGAAGCCCGCGAGGTCTCGCCGGGGGCGGTGCCACAGAGGGATGAGGAGGCCGAGCGTAAGCAGCGGAAAGACAGGCAGTAGCGCGATGTGCAACTGTGTCCAGTCCGTGGCTGTCGCCCTGGACAGGCCATGCGGGTGTGCGGCGCCCGCCGCAGCCAGCACAAGGGGCGCGACAGTAGCGAGGGTGACGTTTCGGATGGTCAACACGCTGTGAGCGTAGGCGCGTTACGTCACTTGAGACGGCTGCGTAAGGGCTTCGTAAGATCTTGCGTGGTGCCACGCAACCCGGGAAAGCGCCCGCCGGGGTGACTCCCCTCCGACGCGACACCGGCCTCGCCGCATCTGCGGTGAGACCGGTACAGAGAACCTGCACGAGCCATGTGGTCCTTGCTGCGTCGGAACGCGTTCGGCGCCCCGGAGAGGAGTCTCCAGGGCGCCGGGCCGCGGTGGCAGCTTCTTTACACCGCGGCTATGCCCTCCATGCCGGACTCGGCGAAGGGGGGCAGTCCGGTGGCCGTGGTGACCTTGGTGAGGGAGCCGTTCCTGCCGATGCGGAAGCCGTCGACGGTACCGGAGGTCCCGTTCTGTACGTACAGGAACTTCTCGTCCTGCGTCACCGCCAGGTCGATGACGCCCTGGGACATGGCTGACGGCGGGGTGGCGATGCCGACCTCGTTGGTGAGCGCGAGCCTGCCGTGCCGGTCGGTGCGGTAGCCGGTGACGGTCGAGTTGCCGGTGTTGCCGCCGTAGAAGAAGTCACCGGCGCGCTCCAGCCAGCACAGCGTGTTCTGACCGTTGGCCAGGGGCTTCTGGACGACCTTGAGGCGGCCGTCGGCGAACACCTTGTACGTACTGACCGTCGACTTCTCGGCCTCGGCGACCAGCATCCGGCCCGCCTTGTCGAAGGTGATCGCGAACGGCACGCCGCCGGCCGAGTCGTTGACCGTCGCCCGGTGTGCGGGACGTCCGTCGCGCCGCATCGGGAACACCTCGATGGTGTTGGCGGACTTCGTGGTGATGACCAGCTCACGGCCCCCCGGCGTGAACGCGACCTGGCCGGGCGAGCTGCTGAACAACGGCACCTTGTCGTTCTTCAGCCCCAGGGAGCGGTATGAACCGCCCAGTGGTTCGAGTCCGTTGGCCGTGATCCTGAAGCCCTGGACGCTGCCCGCGCCTCCGGCGTTCATGACGTAGGCGAGGTTGCCGGACACCGCGATGGACGAGGGGAAGTCCCCGCCCGAGCGCACCACCCGCCGGTGCGTCAGTTTCTGTCCCTCGACCCGGAACGAGGTCACGGTGCCGCTGCCCGCGTTGACTGCCAGCAGCAGATGCGAGCCGCGGTCGTAGACGAGTGAGCCCTGGGAGGCGAGGGAGTCGGTGGGTGCGTCGACCTGGTCCCCGCCTTTGCCGCCGGTCGCGTAGGCGCCTGAGGCGGTCAGCTTTCCGTCCTCGCCGCGCTTGAAGACGTGGATGGTGTTTCCCGCGAGCTCGTTGCCCTGTACGAAGACAGCGTGGTCGGCTCCCGCCTTGGCACTCTTCGTCGTCGCGCCTTCGTGTGCGCGGGGGACTTCCCCCGCCGAGGCGATGGCCACCGTGGTCGCGACCGCCGCCGACGCGAGGATGCCGGCCCCGGCGATGGTCATCCGGACCTGCGACTTCGACCTGCGCCTGGTATGCCTGCTCACGCCTGACTCCTCGTACCTCGCCGTCACCGCCGGTCGGTGACGTGCAGAGCCAGAGTTGCCTGTGGGGCGGGTGGGATTGAAGATGTTTCGGTCCTGCGTCAGCTTCTCGTAAGAACTTCCGTTGACCGCACGGGGGCACGAGGCGGTTGCCTGGCGGGTGATGACCGCGTCGACGTCCATCGCGGTGGACGTGGTGTCGCGGTAGGCGATCCCGCGGGGGAGGTGTTCTCCAGCCCGGAGCCGCTCGGCGTGGTCGTCGGCCTGGTGCTCGGCAAGACAGTGGGAATCTTCGCGGGCACCTACCTCGCGGCACGCTGCACCCGCGCCCGGCTCAACCCGGACCTGGCCTGGGCCGACGTGCTCACTCTCGCCGCCCTGGCCGGCATCGGGTTCACTGTCGCCCTGCTCGTCGGTGAACTCGCCTTCCTTGGTGGCTCGCGCAGGACCATCAGGCATGCACAGGGTGGTTACCCGCGCTCGCGTTCTACGCCGGTCGGTTCATCATGACCGTGGAAGGCGGCTGTTCCGGCGAGGGCCCCCTCCTGTGCCTTTGGTCCTCGGAGTGGGAGGGCGCGCGCACGACGGCGTTGGATGTCAGTGGAAAGCACCGGGCGCCGGGGCGTCGCAGCGGGACAATGCGCGCATTCCCGTAGGTGCGTACTGACTCGTCCTCGGCAAACCCGACCCACACGCCGACCGCCGCGATGCGAACTCCGTCGGCACCTCGACTGCTCCTGCCGGCGCGCGCCAGTGCGGCGTAAGGATTCCGTCATCACCTGCGGGGTAGGGGACGGCCGCCCGTCGCCGTTGAATGGGCGGACAAGCAACTCTCAGGAGGCGAGGCAGGGATGGGGCGCGGGCGCAAGGTACTGACCAGGCCGTTGGTCATCGCGGTGCTGGTGTTGGCGGTCGGCGGGGTCGGCTTCGGTCTGTACTGGTTCCAGCCGTGGAAGCTGTGGCAGGACGAGACTGTCGAGGAGGCCCTGCCCGGGGTGGTGGCGACTTCTGCTCCTCCTGCTGTGGCGCCCTCGTACGCGCCCTCCGAGCAGCCCTCGGCCAGCGGTCCGCAGACGCTGGCGAGTGGTGAGCTGATCAGCCACGAGCATGCGACATCGGGCACGGTGAAGCTCGTACGGCTGGCCGACGGCTCCCACGTCGTCCGGCTGGAGAACCTCGACACCAGCAACGGACCGGACCTGCGTGTCTGGCTGACCGACGCACCCGTGAAGGATGGGGAGGCCGGCTGGCACGTCTTCGACGACGGGAAGTACGTCAGCCTGGGCAAGCTCAAAGGCAACAAGGGAAGCCAGAACTACGCCCTGCCCAGGGGCGTGGATCCGTCGGGCTACAACAGCGTGAGCATTTGGTGCGACCGTTTCGACGTCTCGTTCGGCGCCGCGGAACTCGCCCGCGTCTGACAGCGGTGCGGCCACTTCTCACCACGCCGGCACTCACCCCAGGCCGTCGAGGGCGGCGAGGAGGTCGCCGGGTTCGGCGCGCTTGGTGTAGTCCGCATCGACGAAGGCCCAGCGGATGACACCCTCGCGGTCGATGACGTAGGTGGCGGGTAGCGGCAGGGTGCGCGGGTGTCCGCCGTTGACGCGCTGGAGATCGAAGCCGAGCTTGTCGTAGACGGCTGCGAGGTCGTCGGGGAGGTCGAAGGCGAGGCCGTACTGCTTGGCGGTGTCGGAGCCGACGTCGCTGAGGACGCTGAAGTCGAGCTGGTGCTTCTCGGTCAGGGAGAGGGACTCGTCGGGGATTTGCGGGGAGACGGCAACAAGGCGGGCGCCGCGTGCGGTGATCTCGCCGTGGTGCTGCTGGAGTGCGCGCAGGGCGATGTTGCAGTACGGGCACCAGGCGCCACGGTAGAAGGTCAGGACGACGGGGCCGGCCGCGAGCAGACCGGCCAGGCGGACCTTCTCGCCGGTCGCTGACGGCAGGCGAAAGTCGGGGGCCTGCCCGCCGACGGCGAGTGCGCGGTCGGTCTGACCGGAGTCGGCGAGTTCCTGGCCGGCGCGCTGCATGATCTGTCGTATGCCAGCGGGGATCTGCTGCTGGCGGGCTGTGTAGAAGGCGTGCAGCTCGGCGTTGAGGTTCATCGGAAGGGTTCCTCCTGGAGCGCCGGTTGTCTCGTCTTTCGCTCCGCTATCTCGGAACGACCGTTTCAAGATAGCGGGCGACGCGATATCTTGGAACCCTCATTTCAAGTTGCCGAGGACTGAGGCATGCCGGACGTCAAACACTTCGATCCCGACACTGCTCTGGACACGGTGATGAACCTGTTCTGGCGCCAAGGTGTGGCCGCGACCGGGATCCAGGACGTCGTGACGGCGACCGGCCTGAACCGCTCCAGCCTGTACGCCACCTTCGGCGGCAAGCAGGAGCTGTACCGCGCCGCACTGCGTCGCTACGTCGAACAACGCTCCCGGCCGGCGTTCAGTCGCCTGGCCGGGGACGGCCGCGGCCTGCCCGCCGTCCACGACTTCTTCGCCTCACTGATCGAGGCCCGTTGCTCCGGCGCGTACGCCCGCTGGGGCTGCATGGTCTCCAACGCCCACGCCGGCGGTGAGAACAGCGACTCCGACGTCCGGGCCGCCCTCGACCGGCACCACGAGGAGCTACGGGAGGCGCTGCTTACGGCACTCGTCGCCGCCGAGGCCAAGGCTCAGCTCAAACCGGGCACCGACCCCGGGGCTGCGGCGGACCTGCTGGCTCTGCTTGCCTACGGCGTGAATCTGCGCTCGCGTGCGGGCGCCGACGCCCGGGAGCTGACGAGGACCGTGACCGGCGCCCTCGAAACGCTCGGAGCGGCGTGACCTGGCCGTGCGGTGATGACGGGGTGTCAGCGGGAGCCGGCGGCGTGACGATGTTGGCGATGCCCTGACCGATGGACTCGCGCGTCTTGGAGGAGCGTGTGTCGGTGATGTCGTCGACCAGCTTGGCGGTCATCAGCGACTCCATCAGGCCGACCAGCGCCATGGCGAGCGCGTACGGGGCGACGGTCGGCAGGGTGTCGAAGGTGAACGGCACGTCCGGCAGACCCGGAACCGGTGGCAGCGTCCGCACGTCGGCGCCTGTCAGCAGTCGCACCTTGGACCTCCAGGCCGAGGGCTCGGACGCGGCGGCGCAACTCGGCGTCGTCGGGCAGGGGAACAGAGTTCATGCTCGTCCTTCCAGGCCGCCTCGGCAGCACGAAACGGGCGGAACGGGAGCGTGGAAGCACGCTTACTAAGTACTTAGTAAGTCCTTGTGCGCGCATTCTTTCCCGGGTTTGATCGGACCGTGACCACTGATCGAGAGCTCCGTGGACTGCGCACGGTGATCGAGAGCACGCGGAGCGGAGGGCGGCAACCTCGTACCCCGAAGAGCGCGAAAGCCCAGCATCGACAGCAGGAGATCCTGCGGATCGCCATGGATACCTTCGCGGTCCGCGGCTACAACAACGCCTCCCTCCAGGAGATCGCCGATCGCGTCGGCGTCACCCAGGCCGGCGTCCTGCACTACTTCCGCTCCAAGGCGCAGCTGCTCACCAGCGTCCTGGCGCTGCGCGACGACACCGACATCGAAGACCTCGGCACCGACCGCCCCCGTGGCCTCGCCTTCCTGCGCCATCTGGTCGACACCGTCCGCCACAACACCGAACGCGAGGGCATCGTCCGCCTGTACGCCGTGCTGTCGGCGGAGAGCGTCACCGAGGACCACCCCGCCCAGGACTACTTCCGCGACCGCTACGCCGGCCTGCGCTCCCTGGTGGTCGACGCGATGGCCGAGGCCGCCGAACTCGGCGAGACACGCCCCGACCTCGCCGTCGAGGAGGCGGCCAGCGCGATCATCGCCGTCATGGACGGCCTCCAGGTCCAGTGGCTGCTCGCCCCGGACTCCGTCGACATGGCAGCCATCACCGACCGCGTCATCTCGGCGCTTCTGGCGGATCTCACCGCCAGACCCGGCTGACCGGCCGACCGCTGTGGCGGGCTTGCTGCCTTCACTTGATGCACACAGCGGTTCCGTACCCGCGGACCCGGTTCCGGCGGCGCGTCCCACCGCTCACCAAACGCCCAAACCGCGTTTCCACAGCTGGCTGGCTCGACGATCTGGGGTTACTCAGGGATACGGCGTGCAGGACGCGGCCGACGGGCAGTAGCCGAATGCTCCCACCCGGCTGGCTGAAACTCTTCGAAGCGCCGCAGGAGCGTTACTGCACGTGAGAGCGTCGAAGTCATTCGTTAGAGGAATAAACACAGTCTGCCGTCTTGACGGAGCATGAACAATTCGGCCTTCATATGTTGTCGACGCCGCCTCGGGAGGGCCCCGGCAGCGCCGAGACCTCGACCACTTCCCCGGCCTCCGCAAACGGACTGCGGCGCGGGGACGGCAAGGGAGCTCCGACCCGAGAAGCCGAAGTCCGCAGACGGTGCCGCCCGCAGAGGCAGCGGGGCGCCACGCTCCACACCAGCCCAGCACGCATCTCCGGCCGCACCGCATGATGCGGCCACGTTCAAGGAGCATCGACGTGAGACAACATCAGTCCGTAGGTGGCACCCCGGAACGAACCCGTGCCACCGGTCGGCGCAAAGCAGCCCTGCTACTGGCCGCAGCCGCCCTGGTCGTCACGGCGATCCCGGCCTCGTCGGCCGTGGCCGAACCCGGCACCGCAGCCACCAGCTACAGCGGGACAGAGCCGTACCTCAACCCCAGGCTGCCGGTGAAGCAACGGGTCGCCGATCTGCTGGGCCGGATGACCCTCGCGGAGAAGGTCGGCCAGATGACCCAGGCCGAGCGAGGGTCGGTCGAGAACGACCAGACCCAGATCACCAGCCTCGCTCTGGGCTCGCTGCTGTCCGGCGGCGGCTCGGCCCCCGCACCCAACACCCCTGAGGCGTGGGCGGACATGGTCGACGGCTACCAGTCGCACGCGCTCGCCAGTCGGTTGCACATCCCGATCCTGTACGGCGTGGACTCCGTGCACGGCGACAACAATCTGGTCGGCGCCACGATCTTCCCGCACAACATCGGCATGGGCGCCACCCGAGACCCGGCGCTGGTCCGCGAGGCAGCGCACATCACTGCCACCGAGACCCGCCCCACCGGCCCGCAGTGGGTTTTCGCGCCGTGCGTCTGTGTCACCCGCGACGAACGCTGGGGCCGCAGCTACGAGAGCTTTGGCGAGAACCCCAGGCTCGTCACACAGATGACCACGGCTGTAGAGGGCCTGCAGGGCAGCAGCACCAAGGACCTCGCCCGGCCCGACCATGTACTGGCCACGGTCAAGCACTACGCCGGCGACGGCGACACCACCTACGGGACGTCGACCACCAACGACTACACCATCGACCGCGGCGTCACGAAAACCAGCCACAAGCGCTTCGCGGAAATCGACCTGGCCCCCTATGTGACCGCCGTCCAGGTTCACGGCATCGGCAGCATCATGCCCTCGTACTCCTCGGTCCAGTGGACCGACGTGCCCGGCAGCAAGCCGGTCAAGATGAGCGCGAACAAGGAACTGCTCACCGACGTCCTGAAGAAGAAGATCGGCTTCGACGGGTTCCTCATCAGCGACTGGGACGCCATCGGCGAGATCCCGGGCGACTTCGCCACCCAGGTCCGCACCTCCGTCAACGCGGGCATGGACATGTTCATGGAGCCGTACGGCGCCCCCCAGTTCATCCAGACCCTGACTGCCGAGGTGCAGGCCGGACGCGTCAAGATGTCCCGGATCGACGACGCGGTCTCCCGCATCCTGAAGGCCAAGTTCGAACTCGGCCTGTTCGAGCACCCCTACACCGACCGCACCAATATCGACATCATCGGCTCGCCCGCCCACCGTGCCGTGGCCCGTCGCGCGGTCGCCGAGTCCCAGGTACTGCTGAAGAACGACAACAAGGCGCTGCCGCTGAAGCCCTCGCAGCGCCTCTACGTCGCCGGCACCAACGCCAACGACCTCGGCAACCAGGCCGGCGGCTGGACCGTCTCCTGGCAGGGACAGTCCGGCAACACCGCCTTCCCCGGCATCACCATCCTCCAAGGCATCCAGAAGAACGCGAAGAACGTCACCTACAGCGCGGATGCCAGCGCCTCCACCGCCGGCTACGACGTCGGCGTCGTCGTCATCGGTGAGACCACCCCCTACGCCGAAGGCGTCGGCGACGTAGGCGTCGGCAGCAACACGCTGAACCTCTCCGCGGCCGACAAGGCGAACATCGACCGCGTCTGCTCCGCCATCAAGACCTGCGTCGTCCTCGACGTGGCCGGCCGCACCCAGATCGTCACCGACCAACTGCCCAAGACCGACGCCTTCGTGATGTCCTGGCTCCCTGGCAGCGAAGGTGCAGGAGTCGCCGACGTCCTCTTCGGCAAACGCCCCTTCACCGGCAAACTCCCCGTCAGTTGGCCCCGCAGCGAGGCCCAGGAGCCGATCAACATCGGCGACAAGAACTACAACCCCCTCTTCCCCTACGGATACGGCCTGACAACACGGCGCTGAGCCTGCGCCGAACAGCGTGGAGAGCCAGCACCTCACTCGTAAGTCGGCGCGGCCCACCGTCACACCGTGATGTGACGGTGGGCCGCGATCACAGCGGCGCCGGTGCCGTCGCGCGTGCGATGGCGTACCGGACCGTCCCTGCACGGTCGGTTGTCACAGCGCGACCACTCCCACGACGACGGCCGTCACTCCGATGAGAAGGGCCAGGGCGCTCAAGGCGATGTCCGTTTTTCCGGGAGAGGTGTTCGGCTGCCAGGGCAGGGTGAAGCCGGCCGCATCGGTGGCCACGTAGTGGACCGTGACGTCCCGGCCGTAGGAGCCGACGGGATCCGGCAGCCCTGAGGCGCAGTAGGTGCTGGTGGAGGACTCCTCCAGACCGGTGGCGGGAACGCGTCCCGGATTCTCTGCCGAGACGTCGGTTGCGCGAAGCGGAGGGCCGGTGATCTCTCCTCCCTTACGCAGTACGAGTGAATGATCGGATGGTTCCGTTCGGGGCCGGTGGCAGGTGTTTACGGTTTCTGCATGGATCCGGGGGCTGTGGGGGAGGCCCTTCGGGCGGGGGACCGGTGGGAAGGCGCACCTGATGTCGGGGTTGGGGAAGTCGCCGGACGTGCTCAGGCGCCGGGCGGGCCGCTGCCATCGGGCAT
>NZ_JBWKCC010000023.1:0-15450 GCF_056436655.1 Streptomyces sp. NPDC043427
AGGACCCCAAGCCGTTCATCTGGACCAAGACCGCCGAAGAGATCCTCGATTCCCTCGCCCGCTTCTGCCAACGGATCTCTGGCGCAGGACACTAGGCCTGCGAAGAGGTGGCAGACCGCTCCGCCCGGGACTGCTGAGGCGGCAGCGCGGCCAGGGCCTCGCCGAGGCTGACACGCGAGGTGATGCCGAGCTTCCGGAAGATCCGGTGCAGATGGGCCGCCACGGTTCGGTGGGAGAAGAAGAGACGTTCGCCGATCTGTTTGTTGCTCAGCCCGGTCGCGGCGAGTGCGGCGATCTGGTGTTCCTGCTCCGTGAGCGGCTCGGCCCCCAGGTGCTGATGGGCCCCCCAGGTTGCGGTACGGCCGGTGGCCCGCAGCTCTTCGGCCGCCCGCGCGACCCAGGGGGCGGCCCCGAGACGGCGGAAGGTCTGGAGGGCGGCGGCGAGGTGCGTCCGGGCGTCCTGGGCGGCCCGTGCGCTACGCAGGTGCTGCCCGTAGGCCAGGCGGACGCGGGCGAGGTCGAAGGGCCAGCGCTCGGCACCGGGAACGGCGAGCGCTTCCTCGAAGGCGTCGGCGGCCCGGTCCTCGGGGGCGGCGAGCGCGGCCGAACCGGCGGTGACCAGTGCCAGGCGGCCGGAGATTCCGGGCAGGCCCGTCTCCCGCATCGCGGCGACATGGGCGAGTGCCTCGGCTCGGCGTCCGCTGCGCACCGCGGCTTCCACGAGGTCCATGGCAACCCACAGAGCCAGCGGGGCATGCGGGGCCAGCACGCCTGAAGGGCTGATCGCCGAGGCGTCGAGGAAGGCGTCCTCGTGGTCACCACGTCCCAGGGCGGCCAGTGCCGTCATGTGCCGCGCGAAGTGCTCGACGGTCCACGCACCGCGGGGTACCGCCCACTCCGTGATCCTCTGTGCCAGCCCCCGCACCGTGGCGTCGTCGCCCCGCGCCGCGGCCAGCAGGCCCTGGGCCCGGTGGAACTGCTGGGCCAGCATCTGATATCCATGGGCCTCGCTCAGCGCCAGCCCCTCCGCGGCGAGACGGCCGCACTCGTCCCACCGACCCGTCGTGAAGTCGTCCAGGCACAGCACCACCAGCGCGATGAGCGCCGACGTGACCGCGCCGCCTTCGCGCCCGTTCTCGACGACGGGCCAGAGCGCCGCACGGCACCCTGTCGCCCGGTCCACGAACAGTGCCGCCATCGCGATCCGTTCGATCCGGCTCGGGTCGGTCTGCCGGTGCAGGTCGTGGATGACCGCATCGAGAAGGCCGAGGGCTGTCGGGGAGGAGCGTGCCGGGTCGGCGTAGACGTCGCCGAGCAGTTCCTGGAGGGGAGGCATCGGCACGGTCAGCTGCGACATGGCGGCCTGGTACGCGTTCCAGAGCTCGGGTCTGCCCGCGCACAGACACACCCTGCGCAGGGTGCACAGCGCCTCGAAGAGCGCCTCGTCGTCGCCGTCGGACCTGCCGTCGCGGGTCATGATCGCGCCGAGCAGCAGCCGGTGCGCGGTGTTGACATCACCGTCGCGGTTGAGCAGCACCTGGGCGGCCGCGGCCGCCGCCCGCAACGATCCCCGGAGTTCCGGGTCGGCACGTCGGGCCTCCACGAGCAGTTCGGCCGCGGTACGCAGCTCTCCGGCCACGTCCGCGCCCACGAAGGCGGCTTCGGCAAGCCGTCTGGCGCGGTTCGCGGGGCCGGGAGTGAGGTCGGCGGACCGCACCAGCGCGTTGAAGGCGCCGACGGCGTCCCCGCGCCGGCGGACCCGGTGTGCGGTGTCCTCCAGGAGCGCGGCGACCTGCTCGTCAGGATCGGGTGTGGCCTCGGCCAGGTGCCAGGCCCGGCGATCGGGCTTACTGGTGAGCGCTTCGGCCAGAGCCAGGTGGGCGTCCAGGCGCTGACCGCTGGTCGAGCCCGACACGACGGTCGCGCGGATCAGCGGATGGTGGAAGGACAGCCGCCCCAGACCTCGGTGTTCGATCCGCAGCAACTGTGCCCGCTCCGCGGGAGCGAGAAGGGCCAGTACGTCCTCGCCGGGGGCGGCGGCCCGCAGGACCGACAGGTCCCCGCCGCCCTCCAGCGCGGCCAGGAGCAGCAGGCGGCGGGTGGGGGCCGGCATCTCCGCGACCCGGGAGCCATACAGGTCCCGCAGCCGACGGCTGAGCGGGAGTACCTCGGACAGCAGCACTCCCGCGCTGCCTCGCGAGTCGTCGAGCGCGGCCGGCAGTTCTAGCAGTGCCAGGGGGTTGCCCCGCGCCTGCGCGAGGACCCGACGCAGCTCCTGCCCGGTGAGCAGCGGGAAGTGGGTGCCGACCAGGGCGGCTGCCGCCCTGTCGTCCAGTGGGGACACAGTGTGTTCGGGAAGCCCCGCGCGTTCGAAGAAACTCTCGAACCCCGGCCGCGAGGCCGCGAGAAGGCCCACTCGGCTCCCGGTCAGCCGCCGGGCGACGAACGCGAACGCCGCGGCGCTCGCCCGGTCGATCCATTGCAGGTCGTCGATGACCAGCAGAACGGGACGGCTGCTCGCTGCCCGGCGGAGCAGTGCCAGTACGGCCCCGTACAGGACCAGCCGATCCACCGGGGCGCCGTCACTCGCGCCCAGCGCCACGGTCAGGGCTTCCCGGTGCACCGGGTCGAGCCCGTCGTACTCGTGCAGCAGGGGTTCGAGTACGTGGTTCAGTCCGGCGAAGCTCAGATCCGCGAGGAACTCGACCCCGTCGGAGCGCAGGACCAGCGCACCGGCCGCCGTCGCCGCCGTTGCCGCGGCATCAAGAAGCACGGACTTGCCGACACCCGGTTCCCCGGACAGCACCAGCACCCCACCGCGCTCGAGCACCTGGTCGACGTACGACCGAAGCAGCTCCAGTTCCCGGTCGCGTCCTACCAGCCCCTCGGTCGTGCTGTGCGGCGCCGATCCATGACCAGCCACAGCGTCCCCCTTCGAGATCTGACGTGGCGGACTCTCGTCCCCCGGGCCGTGGTTAGTCCTCGGAAGGCCGCGGGGCTCGCAGGTGGGCCCGTTTCGACAGCTCTTCCTCCTCGACCAGGGTGAGCATCGGCTGGCCGGGCGCGCACAGCATGATGACGACGTACTTGGCCGGCGTATCCGACAGGGCGTTGCCGTTCTGGTAGTGGATCACGTCACCGCCCGGCTCCCAGAAAGTCTCACCGGCCTTGATCACCCGCTCGGGCTCGCCCTCGAGTTCCCACCGGACGGCGCCTTCGGTGACGTAGCCGAAGCACGGCCCCGAGTGTCGGTGCGGCGGCGTCCCGGGGTGTCCCGGAGGCCACTCGACCACCACGGTCATCGCCGAAGCACCCTCCGGCACGAAGGGCGGCTTGACGTCCGCCAGCATCCTGGGCCCGGTCCCGTCCTGGCTCCCGTGCTCGTCGAGTCCGCTCATGGATGTCTTGTCCAACACCGTGTCATACCTCCGCTAGATCCGACTTGGTTCGCTTAGAAGACAACGCAGGGCACCGATGTGTGACACAGCGAGCGACTACGGCTGGACACAGTCGAATGACTCATGCAACTCGCCACCGAATTACGGAAGCTGAGCCTGTAGACGGACCGGCGGCGAAGCGCCGCCTCCAGGGTGCCGAAGCCGCCATGCCCGTTGTTCCGGCTGGTGACGAGCCGACTCCCCCCTCCTTCACACGAAATCACAACGTCAGGAGCCACACCATGTTTCACGGACCCGTCAGCCGGTCAGGCGGACACAAGCGTCGGTACGCGCACCGTCGGTTCGACGGCGTGGGCGGTGCCGCATGAACGACCAGAACGGCGGTCTGACCGTCGGCGTAGATCTCGGCGGCACGAAGATCGCCGCCGGGACGGTCGACCCCGGCGGGGAGGTCGTCTCCAGGGTGCGCGTCCCCACCCCGCACGACCCGGACCGGATCGCGGGGGCGATCGCCGAGGCGGTCCAGCGGGTCCGCAAGGGCTGGGACGACGTCCGAGCGATCGGTGTCGGAGCAGCCGGATACGTGGACGCGGACCGCTCGACGGTGCGCTTCGCACCCAACCTGGGCTGGCACGACAAGGAGATCCGGGACATCGTCCAGGAGGCCACCGGGCTTCCGGTCGTCGTCGAGAACGACGCGAACGCCGCCGCTTGGGGCGAGTTCATCCATGGAGCCGGTGCCGGGCATGACGACATGTTGATGGTCATGGCGGGCACCGGCCTGGGCGGCGGCATCATCAGCAAGGGCCGGCTCTTCCGCGGCCACTTCGGCATGGCCGGCGAGATCGGCCACTACCGGGCGGTCCCCGACGGGCTCCCCTGCCCCTGCGGCCAGCACGGCTGCATGGAGCAGTACGCCAGCGGGGCGGCCCACACCCGCCGCGCCCGCGAGATGGCGGCCGCTGATCCGGCACGGGCCGCGGTGGTGCTCGCGCTGGGCGACGGCACCCCCGACGGCCTCGACGGGCACCATGTGACCGAGGCCGCCCTCAGTGGCGACCCCTTCTCCCTCGAGGTGTTCGCGCAGTCGGGCCGCTGGTTGGGCCAGGCCCTCGCCGACCTCGCCTCCATCCTCGACCCGTCCGTCCTCGTCATCGGCGGCGGCCTCGGCGACACCGGCGAGCTGATCAGGCGTCCGGCCGAGATGTCCTACCGTCGGGCCCTCGGCGGCGGCGAGCACCGCGTCTACGCCGAGGTCCGCACCGCCACCGTGGGATCGGACGCCGGCCTCATCGGCGCGGCGAACCTCGCCCGCCTGCACGAACTGCTCTCAGCCCCGACGGCCGGCGTCTGAGCGGCGGCATGCTCGCCGCCCGGCACGACGACCGGTGCCCGGTCATCAGCGCGGTCGTCCATCCGATCCACGTCCCCTACGACTGGTACGCCCGCCTGGCGGGGAGCTCCCGCCTGCGCCGGTGCGTACCCGGTCCTGTGAAGGAGTCCTTGTCCATGACCGCGAACGCCTCTTCAGCGGGGCGGGCCCACTCAGGGGCCGCGCTCCGCCCGACCAACCTCCGGCGCGTCACCTATATCTCGGCGGCCGCGTCGATCGGCGGCTTCCTGTTCGGCTACGACAGTGCCGTCATCAACGGCGCCGTCACCGGAATCCAGCACCGATTCGATGTCACCTCCAGCGAGACGGGCACCATCGTCGCCTCCGCTCTGCTCGGTTCCGCCTTCGGAGCGGCCGTCGCCGGCCGTCTCGCCGACCGCATCGGCCGTCGGCGCGTGATGCACTTCGCCGCGGTTCTCTTCGCGATCAGCGCGCTCGGCTCGTCCATGCCCTTCTCCGTCTGGGACCTGGGCGCCTGGCGCGTCGTCGGCGGTATGGCGATCGGCCTCGCCTCGCTGATCGGGCCCACCTACATCGCCGAGGTCGCGCCGCCCGACCATCGCGGGCGGCTGGCCTCGTTCCAGCAGGCGGCCATCGTGCTCGGCATCACCGCCTCCCAGCTCGTCAACTGGGGCATCGCCCAAGGGGCCGACGGCAAGAGCGAGAACCTGCTGGGTGCCCTGCATGCCTGGCAGTGGATGCTGATGGCCGCGGTCGTACCGGCGCTCGCCTACCTGTTCCTCACCCTGCGCATCCCGGAGTCGCCGCACTTCCTCGTCGCCACGGGCCGCGAGGTCCAGGCCCTCGCCGTGCTGCGCGACCTGCAGGGCACGTACGCGGGCTCCGAGGAGCGGATCGCCGAGATCCAGCATGCTCTCAAGACCGATCACAAGCCGCGGGTACGCGATCTGCTCGACGGCCGCTTCGGACTGCTGCCGATCGTGTGGGTCGGCATCGGGCTGGCCGTCTTCCAGCAGCTCGTCGGCATCAACGTCATCTTCTACTACTCGTCGCTGCTGTGGCAGTCGGTGGGCATCGACCAGGCCAACTCCCTCCTGATCAGCCTGTCCACGTCGATCATCAACATCATCGGCACCGTCGTAGCGATGCTGCTGATCGACCGGGTCGGACGGAAACCGCTCGCGCTGACCGGTTCGGCCGGCATGGCCGTGTCGCTGGCCTTCGCCTCCTGGGCCTTCTCGTACAAGACAGGCAGCGGCGGCAGTCTGTCCATCCCGGACGCCCAGGGCACCGTGGCGCTGGTCGCCGCCCACTCCTTCGTGTTCTTCTTCGCGGTCTCATGGGGTGTGGTGCTCTGGGTGATGGTCGGCGAGATGTTCCCGCTGAGGATCCGCGCCGCCGCGATGTCGGTGGCGACCGCCGCGAACTGGATCGCCAACTGGGCCGTCACCGAGAGCTTCCCCCGCATGTCGGACTGGAACCTGTCGTCCACCTACGCGATCTACGCGGCCTTCGCCGTGCTCTCGTTCGTCTTCGTCGCCGTCAGGGTGCGCGAGACCAACGGCAAGAAGCTGGAGGAGATGGGATGACAGCGTCTCGTACCCCCGTGATGAACAACGGTGTCCTGCCCGTCCGCCCGGCGGCGGTCCGGTGGCCGGCCGCGGCCTGCCGAGGTGCCGACATCGAGACCTTCTTCCCCTCTCCGGGCGACCTGGCGACCGTCCGACGGGCGCTGATGATCTGCGATCGGTGCCCCGCGCGGATTCCGTGCCGCCGGTATGCGCTCGACCACCGGGAGCGGCACGGGATCTGGGGAGGTCTGACCGAGGAGACACGGGAGACGCTCATCCGCATCGGGCCGCCGCCGGCCGTGCCCTCTCTGCCACAGGAACCCGTCGCCGAACCGATCGTGGAACGGGGGTTCGCCCTGCTGGAGTCGTCGCGGGGCGCGCGGTGAGCGCGGAACCGGCCGGGCCCACCGGCTCGGCCGGTTCTGTCGCGTGACCGCCTTCGGGTCCGGGCCTCGGCGCCGCGGCGCAGACGAGACTTGAGTCGTTCTACCGATGGTGCGATCGCGCCGAGGGTGTAGGGGGCCACGGTTAGGATGTGGTGCGACGTGACGCCCTGCACTGAGGAAGCCGCACATGTTCAGCACAGCAGCCGGGGCCCTCCAGAGGCCGAACCGAGCCCCCGCGCGATGATCGGCCGGGACGAGGAGCTGCGCATCCTGCGCGGGCTTCTGGCGGACGCGGCGGACGGACGCGGCAGTGCGCTGTTGATCCACGGCACCGCCGGTGTCGGTAAGTCGGCTCTGCTGCGCTCGGTCGGTGCCGAGGGCACCGAGGGCGGTTTCAAGGTGCTGAGCACAGCCGGTGTGGAGACCGAGCTGTGGCTGCCGTTCGCGGCTCTGCAACTGCTGCTGCAACCGGCCGCCGACGGCATCGGGAAGCTGCCGTCTCCGCACCGCACCGCGCTGGTCGACGCCTTCAGCGCCACCCAGACCGAGCCCCATATCTTTCGGGTCGCGCTCGCCGTGCTCGAACTGCTCACCGACGAGGCCGACCGGCAACCGCTCCTGCTGCTCGTCGACGACCTGCAGTGGATCGACTCGCCGAGCCGGGACGTCCTCAGATTCGTCGTCCGCCGCACCCGCGATCTTCCCGTACTGATCGTGGCGGCGTCCCGGGTTCATTCTCCCGACTCCTACGCCCCGAGCGCGCAGCCGGACCTCCATCTGCAACCGCTCGGCCGGTCCGCCGCCGCCGAACTGCTCGACGCGGGTGCACCGGACCTGTCGGCGCCGCTGCGGGCCCTCATCCTGGAGCGCGCCGCGGGCAACCCGCTGGCCCTGGTCGAGCTGCCCAAGACGGTGCAGGACATGGCACCGCAGCTGGACGATCTGCCGCTGACTCAGCGGCTGGAGGACGCGTTCGCCGCGCGTACGGACTCGGCGAGCCCGGAGTGCCGAACGCTCCTGTTGGCCCTGGCCACCGAGCCCAGCGCACCACTGAACCGGCTGCTGGACGTGTCGAGTCGTCTGACGGGCACGACGGTTTCCGTGGACGCGGTGCAGGAGGCGGTCGACGCGGGCCTGGTCGGGCTGGTCGGCCGTAGCCTCGAGTTCCGGCATCCGCTGATGCGCTCGGCGATCTACACCCGTGCCACGGTCGCCGACCGGCTGGCCACCCACCGCGCCATCGCCGTGGCCATGGCCGACACCCCCGAGCGCCGGCTCCTCCACCTGGCGGCCGCGACGCTGGGCCCGGACGAGGAACTCGCCGCCCAGCTGGAACGTTTCGCCGACACCGCGCTGGCCCGGGGCAAGGTGGCCTCCGCCGTGCCGGCCCTGCGCCAGGCGGCCGAGCTCGTCCAGGACCCGCGCCGCAGGACCGAAATCCTGGTCCGGGCGGTCGAGTCGGCCAGCGAGATCAATGACCGGGTTCACACCCAGATGTTGCTGGACCGGGCCGACATGAGCGAACTCGGCCCGCTGGAGCGGGCCCGCCTCATGGTCGTCTCCGACAAGGCGGCGTTCGAACCCGACGAGCCGCAGCGCCGGATCGAGGACATGGTGACCACAGCGGCCGGCGCGTTCGACGCAGGCGGCGTGCAGGTCGCCGAGAACCTGCTCTGGCGGGCGGCCGCCCGGTGCTTCTTCCAGGACGGAGACGCACGGGTGCGCACGCTGGCCGCGGCCGAGCTGGACCGATGGAACCCCGATCCGGACGCTCCCGTCGTGCTGACGGTACGGGCGTACACCGAACCGTTCCGGTACGGCGCCGAGGTGATCGCACGGCTCGGCAGCCTCCGGCCGGACCGCCTGGACGGCCGGATCATGCATTTCCTCGGCAGCGGCGCGATGGTCCTGGGCGACGCCACCCTCGCCGCCCGGTACCTGTCACTGGCGGCCGCGGCGTGGCGGTCGCAGGGCAGGCTCGGGCTGCTCGCCCGGTCACTTGCGGGCAGTTGGCCGCGGGTGTACCTCGGTCAGCTCGATCGGGCCCGCGAGGAGTCCGGCGAGGGACTCGCGCTGGCCGAGGAGACCGGGGAGTGGATCGTCTGGCTGGGGGTGAAGGCGACAGGGAGTCTGGTGGCGGCGCTGCGCGGGGAGACCGAGGCCGCGGAGCGGATGCTCGGCGAGCTGCGCGCCCACCGGTTGTTCCCCGGCATGCCTTTCGCCGCCGTCATGGCGCAGCAGGTAGAGGGCCTGCTCGCGCTCTTCGACGGCCGCGCGGCCGAGGCGTACGACGCACTCGCGCGCGCGTTCGATCCGACGGACCCGCATTACCACTCGGTCAGCCGCTGGCTGCTCGCACCGGACCTGGCGGACGCCGCAGTGGCCGCGGGCACCGTGCAGCGGGCCCGGGAACTACTGGACGGACTCCCCGAGCTGGCCGCCCGACTGCCCTCGGAAATGATGGTGGTGGCCCACGTCTACACCGAGGCGGTGCTGGCGCCGGACGACACGGCGGAGGAGCACTACACCGCGGCACTGGCCGCGTTGCCCGCCGGCTGGGCCCTGACGCGGGCCCGGCTGCACCTGCACCACGGCCGCCGGCTGCGTCGGCAACGGCACAACGTCGACGCCCGGAATCCGCTGCGCAGCGCCCGCGACGAGTTCGACCGGGTCGGCGCGCGGCCTTGGGCCGAGATGGCTCGCGAGCAGTTGCGTGCCGCCGGCGAGTCGAGCGGCCGGCGGCACGCGAACACCAGCGACCGGCTGTCGGCCCAGGAGATGCAGATCGCCGTGCTCGCGTCACAGGGACTGAGCAACCGGGAGATCGGTCAGCGCCTGTTCATCTCGCACCGCACCGTCGGAGCCCACCTGTACCGCATCTATCCCCGCCTCGGCATCACCAGCCGGGGCAAGCTCGCTGCCGCGCTCGCCGCACTCCAGGACGGACGCGCGGCGAGCGACTCGTGGCCGACGCCGGTTGACAACACGTAGTCACCCGCCTGTTCGACTCTTGGCTGCCCGGGCGGGGAGAAACGCGTCTGCCTGAAATCGACGAGGACCAGCGGGCGTCCCGTTTCGCCCGCGCCTTGCGCGCTCAAAGTCCGTGGGGAACCGCTCTGACCAGCACCGTCACAGGGCGGGCGAGCCTGCTCAGTCGTTCTGCGGGCCCGCAGGCGAGCCGACTCGTCACGGTCGACCACGAGCACGGCGATCAGCAGTCGGATTACCATACTCAGCGAACATTCCTGACAAGGGAGCTGCCATGGCGAGGCGCGGTTCACGGGCCGGGCTTCTCGGCAGGGAGAGCGAATGCAAGGCCCTCGACGATCTCGTGGCAGGTGCCAGGGCCGGGCGCAGCGGTGTCCTGGTCCTGCGTGGTGAGCCCGGGATCGGCAAGACCGAGCTGCTGAGATATCTCCTCGGTCGTGCCACCGGATGTCGCACCATCAGAGCGGCCGGCGTCCAGTCCGAGATGGAACTCTCCTACGCCGGCCTGCACCAGCTCTGCGCTCCTCTGCTCAGCGGGCTCGACCAGCTGCCCGAGCCTCAGCGTGATGCGCTCGGCACGGCTTTCGGTCTGCGCGCCGGCGCCGCGCCCGACCGGTTCCTCGTGGGTCTGGCCACACTGAGTCTCATCGCCGACGCCGGCGGTGACCAGCCGCTCGTCTGCATTGTCGACGACGCGCAGTGGCTGGACAAGGCGTCCGCGCTGACCTTGGAGTTCGTGGCCCGCCGACTGCTCGCAGAATCGGTTGTGCTCGTCTTCGCCGTCCGTGAACCCAGTGCCTGCCATACGTTCGGCAGCCTTCCCGAGCTGTCCCTCACGGGACTGATCGAGCGTGACTCCCGGACACTGCTCGACTCGGTCGTCACCGGTCCGCTGGATGAACGGGTGCGCGACCGCATAGTCGCTGAGTCACGCGGCAACCCGCTGGCCCTGCTCGAGCTGCCGCGCGGGTTGACCACGGCGGAGATGGCCGGAGGGTTCGGGCGTCCGGACGCATGGCCGTTGTCGAGCCAGATCGAGCAGGGGTTCCTCCGCCGCGTGCAGGCGCTTCCGTCCGAGACCCGACGCCTGCTGTTCATCGCCGCCGCGGAACCGCTGGGCGACGTGACACTGCTGAGGCGTGCGGCCGGCCGCCTCGGCATCGACGCCGACATCGCCGTGTCGCACGAAGGCGCGGCGGACCTGATCACACTCGGCACCCGGGTGCGGTTCCGGCACCCGCTGGTGCGCTCGGCGGCCTATCGAGCGGCGGGCCCGAGCGAACGGCGAGAGGTGCACAGGGCGCTGGCCGACGTCACCGATGCCCGGCTCGACCCCGACCGCCGGGCCTGGCACCTGGCCGACGCGGCCTCGGGGCCCGACGAGACAGTGGCCGCCGCACTGGAGCGCTCCGCGGGCCGGGCCCACGCACGCGGCGGCATCGCCGCGGCCGCCGCCTTCCTCCAGCGTGCGACCGCGCTGACACAGGATCCCGCGCGACGCGCACAGCGCGCGCTGGACGCGGCACAGGCGAAACTCCACGCCGGGGCGTTCGAGCCGGCCGCCACCCTCCTCGCCACGGCGGCGGCCGGACCCCTCGACGAACTGGGCCGAGCGCGGATCGAGGTGCTGCGCGCCGGGATCGCGTTCGCCCAGAACCGCGGCGGCGAGGCCCCGCAGTTGCTGCTCGCCGCCGCTCGCCGGTTCGGCCGGCTCGACGATGTCGCACTCGCTCGTGAGACCTACCTGGACGCCATGGCGGCGGCGATATTCGCCGGCCGCCTGGCGCGCGGCCCAGGGCTGCTGGAGGTGGCCGAGGCCGCCCGTGAGGCCCCGCCGGCACGGCAGCCACAGGTGTCCGACCTGGTGCTGGACGCCCTCGCCGTGCGAGTCGCCGACGGTTCCCCAGCCTCGGCGTCGATGATGGAGCACGCACTCGAAGCACTCTGCGACGAGCGGCTCCCCGTACAGGAGCAGCTGCGCCGGCTGTGGCTCGCGTCCGTCATCGCCTCGGATCTGTGGGACGACGAGCGCTGGCACGCCGCCGCGACCCGTCATGTGACGGTCACCCGCGAGGCCGGAGCGCTCAGCGCTCTCCCCGACGCACTCGACTCCCGCGCGTTCGTGCACCTCATCGCCGGGGAACTGGCGGCGGCCGAGTCGCTGATCGAGGAGATCGAGGCGGTGTGCGCGGCAACCGGCAACAGCAACCCGGGACGTGTGGGCCCCCTCGGCCTGGCCGTCTGGCGTGGTCGTGAGGGACAGGCCCGTACGTTGATCGACGCGGCCCTGGCCGAGGCGGTGCCGCGGGGCCAGGGGGCCGTTGTCACCGCCACACGCTGGTACGAGGCGGTGCTCTGCAACGGGCTCGGCCAGTACCCGCAGGCGCTGGCCGCGGCCCGGGAGGCAGCGGCCGAGCAGCGGGAGTTCTCCGCGCCGCGACGGGGCCTGGTCGAGCTGATCGAGGCGGCCGTACGGAGCGGCTCACCCGAGTCGGCCACCTGCGCGCTGGAGCAACTCTCGGAGGCGACGCGAGCCAGCGGCACCGACTGGGCGCTGGGCGTGGAAGCGCGCTCGCGGGCGCTGCTCAGCGAGGGCGACTCCGCGGAGCGGCTCTACCGTGAGGCGATCGAGCGGCTCGCACGGACCCGGGTCCGCATGGAACTCGCCCGTGCACATCTGCTGTACGGGGAGTGGTTGCGCCGCGAGAACCGCCGCTCTGATGCCCGTGCCCAACTGGACGTCGCACACGAGATGTTCACCCGGTTCGGGGCGGAGGCGTTCGCCGAACGCGCGCGAGGCGAGTTGCAGGCGACGGGGGCGAAGGTCCGCACCCACGCGGTCGCGACGCCCAAGGCTCTCACCTCGCAGGAGGCGCAGATCGCCCGACTCGCCGGGCAAGGGCTCACGAACCCCGAGATCGGCGCCCAGTTGTTCATCAGCCGGCACACAGTCGAGTGGCACCTCCGCAAGGTGTTCTCGAAGCTCAGCATCTCTTCCCGCCGGGAGATCCGTGCCATCCAGTTCGAAGACGAGGCGACATCGGCCTGATCCGCGACTGGAGTGACCCCGAAATCCGAGACCTGGGCGTTGGGCACCTCGTATCCAGGGGGTCCTCACGGACATGGGCCGGAGCGGCCTTGAGGCGCGAGGCGCTGGAGTTCTCTGCGTCTTCGGGGTGGCGGTCAGGCCGGGCGCTTCTGGCTCTCGACAGGACACCGTCTTAGTCCCGGTCTGCAGCGGACACGTTGTTCGACCCACCAGGCCCACCAGGCACCCGAGGTACACCGGGAGAGGCATCCGGCCGGTTCCAGAGGCGCAGTTTGTCGGGGTTCAGAACGGCCCAGACCTGGACGACGTGATGGCCGGCGATGTCGAAGCTGATCACGGCGGCGACCTGGCCGTCGTAGCGCACGACGATCCCCGTCCGGCCGTTGACGGAGTGGAGGTCCAGTGCGGTACGGGGGCGGTGGGAGAGCAGAGTGAGCAGGCTGCGGGCGACCTTCAGGGCACCGTGGACCGGCCGGTCCAGAGCCCGCACCTTGCCACCGCCGTCGAAGAAGGCCGTGGCGTCGGGGGCCAGCAGAGATGACAGGAGGGCCGAGTCCTCCGCGGCGCAGGCCTCACGGACCGCCCGGACCATCCGGTCGTGCTGCTGCGGCATGGTGGGACTCGAACGCTTGGTCCGCAGGGTGCGACGGGCCCGTTCGGCGAGTTCGGTACATTCCCGTTCCGTCTGGCCCACGATCTCGGCGACCACCTGTGGCGCCATCCCGAAAACATCATTGAGGACGAACGCTGCCCGCTCGGCCGGGGACAGGGAATCCAACGCGTTCAGCAGAACCTCGCTGACCTCGTCCGTCAAAGACGGACAAGCCCTCACTGTCGACTCACCGGCTGTCCCTGCCGCGCCCGGCCCTCGACGCTCGGGCAGGGCCAGGCACGTCAGGCAGATGGCGCCCGCCGTCTTCACCAGCCAGGAGAGCGGCTCCGCGATCCGCGCCCTCTCCGGATCGGACAGGCCGTACCACCGCCGGTAGGTCTCGGTGACGACTTCGTCGGCATCAGGACCTGTGCCCACCATCCAATAGGCGACGGCCAGCAGATGCTGCCGCTCGTCAAGCATCTCAGCGATCGGCACCGCGTCATCGGCCTGGTCCATACGGCATCTTCCCTCTCACACGGCAGTCCATCGCCTACACCGCGACGTCTCGGCCGACGTCCGGAACGGCCTCGGCGGACCGAGCGCGCCGTCCCGACCTGTCGTGTCCAACGTTCTGGTCACGCTGTTCTCGACAGTGCAGACCGGACAGGCATGGACCATGTGACACGGGCAGTGACGCGGGGGAGGAAAGTGCCTGCGAACGCGCAGGGTGACGTTGAGATGCGGGCGGGTGCATGCCCCCAGTGGGCCGACACGCGACTGGCTGAGTGGCGACCCGTATGGGACAGGGACCGGCCGGGCCCGCACGTCTCGAGCCCGCGGCGACGAGGGGCACATGTCACACATTCGATGAGCGTCCTGTCATAAGGGCGAAAGGCGGTAAGTGGGACTGTCGAGTCAACCGGCCGTTCCCGCCCGGCGGTTGGCACCCGGCTCGTCCACGTTGGCAGCCCGCCTCCTACCTGGTTTCCGCGTCGCAGCAACGATGCCGACCGCGCCGCCGTACACGGCTCCAGCCCCGCCTCAGCAGTGGGCTGTCGTGGGCCGCCGACCATCAGCGCCGCGCTCCTTCCACCAGAAGTCGGCGCGTCTGCGCAGCCTCGAAAGGTGTCTGCCTATGTTCCGCTCATCCCTCGCCCGCCGGTCCCGTACCCCGCTCACCGTTGTCGCCGGGGCCGGCATCGCTGCGGGCCTGCTGGTCACCGCGGTCGCCCCCGCCTCCGCCGACAAGGGTGTCCACGTACGGAGTCCCAAGCCCACCGTCGTCCTGGTCCACGGTGCTTTCGCCGACTCCACCAGCTGGAACGACGTCATCAAGGAGCTTCGCCACGACGGTTATCCGGTCATCGCGGTCGCCAACCCGCTGCGGTCCCTGAGCGGCGACTCCGCCTATCTCAAGGACATCCTGGCGGGCATCGACGGTCCCATCGTTCTGGCCGGGCACTCCTACGGCGGCTCGGTCATCAGCAACGCGGCCACCGGCAACAAAAACGTCAAGGCGCTGGTCTACCTCGCAGCCTTCCTCCCCGAGAAGGGCGAGAGCGCGGCCGACCTGTCGGGCAAGTTCCCCGGCAGCACCCTCGGCGAAGCCCTCCGCTCCGTGCCGTTCACGGAGGCGGACGGCTCCCAGGGCGCCGACCTCTACATCCAGAACGACAAGTTCCGTCACCAGTTCGCCGCCGACGTGCCCCGTAACAAGACCGACCTGATGGCCGTCACGCAGCGACCTGTCACCAACGCCGCCCTGGCCGAGGGTGCGGCCGAGCCGGCCTGGAAGACCATTCCCTCCTGGGTCCTGGTTGCCACGCAGGACCTCAACATCCCTGCCAAGGCTCAGGAGTTCATGGCCGAGCGGGCAGGCGCCCACACCTCGGAGGTCCGCTCGTCGCACGCGGTGAGCGTTTCGCAGCCCGGAAGGGTCACCGACGTCATCGAGGGCGCTGCGCACTCGGTGCGCTGACGCTTCTTACGTATGTGGTCAGGGGATCGGGGGGGGGGGGGGGGGGGGGTCCGCTCCCCTCTCTTTCCTTCTCCGCCCCCCCCCCCTAGGGGGCCGCCCCAAATAGCGGAAGAAGGGGAAATCTCCCCCAC